>CALISK010000122.1 GCA_938041625.1 uncultured Tenacibaculum sp.
TGTGGTACCAGATAAAGACGATTCTCGCTACGGATGGTCTATGAGTCAACAAGGATTTGTTTCTCGTTACGATCATAAAACAGGAAATAATTATACAGTAAAACCAACGCATCCAGATCCTAAAGTTAAATTGAGATTTAATTGGAACTCAGCTATAAATATAGACCCTTTCGATAATTCGACACTCTATTTTGGAAGTCAGTTTGTACATAAATCAACAGATAAAGGGTTAACATGGGAAGTTATTTCATCAGATTTAACTACGAATGATAAGAGTAAGCAAAAACAAGCCGAAAGTGGAGGTTTAACCTTAGATGCTACAGGAGCAGAAAATCATTGTACAGTTTTAGTAATTGAACCTTCACCTTTAGAAAAGGATATGTTATGGGCCGCAACAGATGATGGGCAAGTACATTACACAAAAAATGGAGGTGCAACTTGGACAAACGTTTCAAAAAACATTAAAGGATTACCAGCAAATAGTTGGATTGTTCAAATAAAAGCGTCTAACAAAAATAGAGGAGAAGCATTATTAATAGCAAATGATTATCGTCGTTTTAATTACACTCCTTATGCGTACAGAACAAAAAACTATGGTAGAACATGGGAACGAATTGTAGATACTAATGATGTAAAAGGATACACTTTAAGTATTATTGAAGATCCTGTAGAGTCTAATTTATTATTTTTAGGTACTGATGACGGATTGTATGTTTCTGTAAATGCAGGAGTAAAGTGGATAAAATGGACAGCCGGTTTTCCTACAGTGCCAGTAAAAGATTTAGTAATACAGCCAAGAGAACATGACTTAGTTATTGGTACTTTTGGAAGAGCTGCATGGGTGTTAGATGATATTCGTCCGTTAAGAGCTATTGCAAAGAATAGTTCAATTCTTAAAAAGAAGATACAATTATTTGAACCACCGACAGCTTATCAAGCAAGTTACCAGCAACCAACAGGAAGTAGGTTTGGAGCCGATGCTTTATTTAACGGAGAAAACAGGTCACGAGGAGGTTTAATTCATTTTTACATTAATAAACCTAAAGAGGAAAAGAAAGAAAGTAAAAAAGAAGAAAAATCTAAAGAAAAGAAATCTAAAGAGGACGTAAAAAAGAAAGAAGAGAATGTTGTAAAATGGGATTCTATTAAGTTTGAAATTTTTGATGGTACTCGATTAATTAGAACATTAAAAAGAAAAACACCAAAGAAAAATGGAATTCATAAGCAATATTGGTATTTAAGTGAAAAAGGAATAGCAAGACCTTCAAGAACAATAAGGAAATCTAAAAGAGAACCTAGTGGAGTGGAAGTAAAACCAGGAGTATATAGAATTAAAACAACTTTTGGAGATCAGGTTTCTGAACAGAACATTAAGGTTGAATTTGATCCAAGATTACAAATATCTAAACAAGCTATTGAACAAAAATATAATGCATCAAAAGCTTTAGAAAAAGATCAAAAAATATTAACTGATGCGGTAAAACAATTAGTAGAAAGCAAGAAAATAGCAAACAATTATCATAAGAGATTTAAAACTGAAGATAAAGAAAAATATAAGTTTGAAATTGTCTCTAGTGAAGATATTGTAAAAAGAATTGATAAGTTACTAGATGTTTATTTAGGGAAAGTAGATAAACGTCAAGGAATTGTTCGTAGTCCAGAAGTAAATGTAGGGCAACGTTTAGGAACTGCAAGTTGGTATACAGGAAGTAGATTTGGAAATCAAACAGCTACAGAAAATCGTTTAGCAAATCAATTTAAAGAAGCTTTAAAAGAAGCATTAGAAAAAACAAATGCTTTCTTTAATAAAGATTGGAAATCATATAAAGAAGAGGTTGAAAAAGTTAAATTCTCACCTTTTAAAGAAACTAAGATCTTTAGTGTTAATTAATAACTAAATTATAATAAAAAAAGAAACTTATCCTAGTGCCTAGGGTAAGTTTCTTTTTTGTTAATTTTGAAGTATGTTTAAATGTATTTTCTTATTTGTTTTATTACCAATTTCTCTTTTTAGCCAAAAACTAATTAAAGACATTGATTTTGATACTATAAAAGATACTATTTATGTAGATAATGAAAAGTCAACTATTGTATGTATACTATCGTCTAAAAACAATAAAAAAATAGAGAGCTTACCTATTGGGTTATTAAATGAACGATCTGGTATTGTTGATGCAAAAAATGGATTTAAGTTTAATAATGATTGGATGCGAGCTGGATATTCTAATCAATTTAGATATGACAAAAGAACGAAAAAGATAAGACTCATAGGAATGAGTAGGTATGAATTTGGAAACGCAGCTAATGATGGAAGTGGAGAATCGAGTGTTAATTTATTGACAGGCAATTATATTGGAAATTGGAATCATTATGATCTTAATAAAGATAAACTTGTAAAATTACCATCTATAAAAACGAAAATGCATTTTAATAAAGTATACCTAGAATCATTTGATGATGGTGTTTATTTTGGTTATTCAGAAAAATGCTCAAAATTATATTATAAAACGAAAGAAAACTATAAAGCCAAAGAAAATAATCATGATTAAATTTTATATGAAAAAAGTAACACTTATATTATTATTGTTAATTACACAACAAATAATGGCTCAAGAAAATCCAGAAAAAGAATTAGGAGTTTGGTATATGTACAATGGATCACATAGAGTGTCTGAAAAATTTAGTTTAAAAACAATGGCACATTTCCGTTTTTTTGAAGTAGGAGATGACATGCAACAATTTATAGGAAGAATAGGGGCTAATTATAAAATAGATGAAACAGTAAGTTTAACTTTAGGGTATGCATTTTTAGAAACTGATAGATCATTTAATGTAACAGGAGGTAATTTTGGAGATCATCGTATTTATGCAGATTTAAATATAAAACATAAAATTTCAGAATTAAGTATTGCACATCGTTTAAGACCAGAACAGCGTTTTTTTGAATCACAAACAGGGCAGTTTATCAGATATCAATTAGGCTTGAGTTATCCTTTGTCAAAAAAATGGGCTACTTATTTATATGATGAAATCTTTTTTGATTTTACGGATGAGTCGTATAATCAGAATTGGTTAGGAGCAGGAGTTAAATATCAACTTTCTAAAGTAGTAAAACTGCAACTAGGTTATATGAGTATAAACACAGCAGGAAGTCAGAATTTTGATAGAATTCAAGTAGGTATAGCTATAAGTACAGATCATAGAAAAAAAGAGGATTAATAGTATTTTGTGTAATTAACTTAATTAAAATGAGTTTTTTAAATTTTCTTACCACTTTTGTTTGGCCTGTTACAACAATTGCATTGGCTATTATATTCAAAAAGGATATTTCTAATTTAATAGAGAAAAGAAAAATAACGAATAGTGTAGAAGATAATAAATGGGAGTTTGATAATTTTTCGACTTCTTTTGGTTATGTAGAATCTCAAATGGATAAAATAATAGAGAAATCAGAATCTAAAGAGGTTAACTTCTTAATTAATGAGATAAAAGATACTACACAGAAATTACAAGGAATTCACCCAATTTCTTTGGCTATTTTAATTGAAATGGGAGAGGGTATTATTTCAAGTAGTTCATGGAAAACTAAAACATCATATTTAATAGAGTTACAGAAAAAGAGTTTTATTTGTTTAGAGCCTAAAGTAGATACTGCTGATGAAATTAAATTTTATAAAGATAATCGTAATAATACTTCAGCACGCTTAACTAAAAAAGGAAATGAATTTTTAGATAAAATAGGATTTAGAGACACCATCTCTTAAATATAAGAAGCCTTTTTTAAGAATAATTAATTTTAAAATTAAAACTAAAAAAAACTAATTTATAAATCATGGAAAACCAACCTTTATTTACAAATGATGCAATTGTTTTTGGAATATTAATGATTTCATTGGGATTTGTTTTTTATACAGAAAGTATTAGAAAAGGTTTTTGGCCTAAATTTTATAAAATTGTACCAGGAATATTAATGTGTTATTTAGTACCTGCAATTTTTAATTCATTAGGTATTATTTCTGCGGATACTTCTAAAACATATTATATAGCAAGTCGATTTTTATTACCAGCTTCATTAGTTTTAATGACTTTGAGTATTGATTTAAAAGCCATTTTTAATTTAGGACCTAAAGCTTTAATTATATTTTTTACAGGTACGGTAGGCATTATAATTGGTGGTCCGCTAGCTATTTTATTAATATCATTCTTTTCACCAGAAACAGTTGGAGGTTTAGGATTTGATGCAGTTTGGAGAGGCTTGTCTACTTTAGCAGGAAGTTGGATTGGAGGAGGAGCAAATCAAGCAGCAATGTTAGAGATTTACGAGTATAACCCAGAAAAATATGGGGGTATGGTACTAGTAGATATCGTAGTAGCGAATGTTTGGATGGCTTTATTATTAATAGGAATAGGAAAGACGGATAAAATAGATAATTGGTTAAAAGCAGATAATTCTGCAATAGAAAAACTAAAAGAGAAAGTAAGCTCTTTTGCAGAAAGTGTAACAAGAAATCCAACACTAACCGATTTTATGATTATTCTTGCTTTAGCTTTTGGAGCTGTTGGAGTGGCACATTTTGGTGCTGAATCTATTTCAACTTTTTTAAAAGAAAATGTATCAGCTATTGCAGATAAGTCATCAGCATTGTCTTCTTTTTCATCAAAGTTTTTTTGGATGATTACTATAGCAACATTAATTGGAATTTTATTGTCTTACACGAAAGCTAAAAATTATGAAGGGGCAGGAGCAAGTAAAATAGGTAGTATTTTTATTTACGTTTTAGTTGCTACTATAGGTATGAAAATGGATTTATCTAAGATTGTAGAAAACCCAGGGTTAATAGCGATAGGGTTTGTGTGGATGGCAATACATGCAGGTTTATTAATTTTAGTAGCAAAATTAATAAGAGCACCTTATTTTTTCTTGGCAGTAGGAAGTCAAGCAAATGTAGGGGGCGCAGCAAGTGCACCAGTAATAGCGGCTGCTTTTCATCCATCATTGGCAAGTGTAGGAGTTTTGTTAGCAGTATTTGGTTATGTAGTTGGAACCTACGGAGCAATTTTATGTACAATTTTAATGGAAATAGCGGCTAAAGTTGCATAGAAATCTGCATATTTGCATTCGGAAATTAAGAATTCATGAGAAGATTTATAACAGTAATTATCGTATCAATTTTTATTTTTTCTTGTAGTAAAGAAAAAACAGGAAACATGATTGTAAAAGGACAAATTAAAGGTCTTAAAAAAGGAACTTTATATTTACAAAAAATGAAAGACACTACTTTGATTTCGGTAGATTCTGTTCAATTATTTGGTAAAGATACCTATAGATTAGTAGATGATGTAGATTCTCCAACAATGTATTACTTAACTTTTAATGGAGATGTTAAGCCTAAAAAGTTAATGTTCTTCGGAGAAAAAGGAGAAATAACAATTAATGATAATATAGAAGAATTTGGTTTTAAACCTACAATAGAAGGGTCTAAAAATCAAGAAGTGATAGATGAGTTTCAAAAAATAAACCATCAGTTTAAAATGAAGCGTTTAGATTTTATAGCAAAAGACATAGAAGCAAGAGCGAAAAAAGATACTATAGGAGTAGATAGTTTAGAGAAAGCATATAAAAGAATGGTAAGAAAAAGGTTTTTGTTTACTACCAATTTTGCAATTGCACATAAAGATTCTGAAGCTTCACCTTATATTGCTTTATCAGAACTTTTTGATGCCAATATTTATTTGTTAGATACTATTAATAATAGTTTAACAGATAGAGTAAAAGGTTCTAATTATGGAAAACGTTTGCAAAAATTTGTAAAAGATATTAAAGACAAAGAAAAAAAATAAAGACTTTATTTAAATCATAAAACTTATAAAAACCAGTAAAATTAATTTTACTGGTTTTTTGTTTTTAAAATTTTATAGTAGCTCCTAATACATTTTTTGTTTCCTTAGTAAGAGTAAGTACTCTTTCAGTTCTGGTTTCCTTATCTGTGCCAAAATATTTATATATTTCTATAGACAAACCAACTGGGCCATGTATGGTTTGTTGTCTATCAGCATAAAAATCAACTAATACTGAATAGGTTCCTTTTTCTGCTTTTTTTACTAATATTTCTTCAGGCCCATAACCATTTCTAATATCGGTATTATATCGTATTATATCAGATTTATCATTTCCATAGTAGAAATCTTTACCAGATGGAGTTATTAAGTGTAAATCAATATCAGTATTACTAGAAGTCCATGTTAATACAATTCTAAGATCACCAGAAATCATAAACTCTTTTTCAATCTTTTTTTGTTTCTGTAAAATAGAATTATAATCATTGTATAAAGTGTTCATTACTTCCGTATAATTATAAGGATCTCTATTTCTTTCTATCCAAGATCCTTCTAGAGCTTCTTTTAAAATTTTTATTGCTTTTTTGTAGTTTCCGTTTAAATCATAGGTGATTGCTAAATCTCTATGAGCTATAGGTTCATCGGGTCTTAATTCTAATATTTTTTCAAATAAAGGAATGGCTTCTTTATATTGTTTTATAGAACGTAATAGGTATGCAAGAGTTCTTATGTTTTCATGATTGTCTAATTGTATCTCTGCAATATTAGACCATATTTTAACAGCTATTTTAGGAGCATCTTTTATAAACAGATTCCCTGCTGCCATATAAAATCCGATAGACTTTTTTTCTTTAGATACTAATTCTAAATATTTTTTATATCTTTTTTTTGGTTTGTGTTTTGCTATTTTTTTTAAAGATAAAGGCATGTTTATCCATACTTTTTTTGATAAAACATGTTTAATATGTTTATTATATTCTATAGGAATACTTATGGTTTCATCTTCTACAAAATCTTTTGTGTAGGCAAATATAATTCCGTCTTTAGCTAATGAACCAGCCAGTTTTAAAGAAGCCTCTTTTGGTATAATTTCTAAAGAGAATATTTCGTTCCAATCAATACTACTCAATTCATCTTTTCCATCTTTCCATTTTATATCTGAAAAATCTTCAGTTTCATAATCGATAAAAACGAGTGGTTGTTTACCTAAAATAACATGATGAT
>CALISK010000123.1 GCA_938041625.1 uncultured Tenacibaculum sp.
ACAATATGACAAGTCAATCGACTAACAGTATGGGATCCTTTTCTTACATTTGAACTCATAAATACAAATCTATAAATTTCATAGCACTAAAGTTCTGCAATGAAATTGCAGGGTTTTAAACCCGAATTTGAGACCAATAAAGCTATTAAACAACAAAAGAGGTGGCTAAAGCCACCTCTTTTGTTCAATTATAAAAATGTAATATTACATTTTTGCTGTTAATAAAATAACACTTGTTTTTATCTTATTCCCTTTAACATCAATATCCATATCTAATTTTGATTCAGAAGGAATACCTGTACTTTTATCGATATCTATTTTACCTTTTAAATCTCCATTACCCATACCAGATATTTTTCCTATTACATCTAACATTACATTTTTAGGTGTAATAGAAATTACCTTATAAGTATAATTAAAATCTAACCCATTTTCTTTCCTCGTCGAATTCCAAGTATCTCCTATCTTTACAGTCTCTTTTGGATAAACTACATTATTTGCTTGACTTGTTAAATTACTAGTCTGGGGTAAACTAGGAACTGTTTTTGTCTCAATAATTTTTCCTAATCTATTTCCTTTAATCATTATTAAAGTATTTAAAATTGGATCTATTTGAGGTTTCATCATTTTTGCCATTGCATCTAATTCTTCTTCTTTCTTACTAGAATCATACTTTATAGATACTCCAGACTGACTTACATTTGCTATAATTTTATTAATTTTTGCTTCCGCTGTATACTCTTCATTTACAACACTTTTTATTTCTTGACTCATTGTAAAATTCATATTCATAAAATTTGAATTCCCCATGTCGTTCATCATTTTCATTTCTACCTTATAAACATCTCCCTTTTTATAATTTAATCGTAATAAAACCTTTTCTTGAGAAAAACCTATTGCTGTAAGGCACAATAATAAAATAACTACTATTTTTTTCATTTGAATAACTTTTAATTTTTGACAAATATATATAAAAAAGAGGCTCAATATTTGAGCCTCTTTTTTTTATATAATTTCTATTGTTTTTTAAAAATCTTGGTTTGCATCCCAAGCTTCAATAATATCTTTAAATGTTTTAATAAACATTCCTCCTAAAGCTCCGTTTACAACTCTATGATCGTAAGAATGTGATACAATCATTTTATGACGAATACCTATTAAATCACCTTGTGGAGTTTCAATAACAGCAGGTTTTTTTACAATAGCCCCTAATGCTAAAATAGCAACTTGTGGTTGGTTTATAACAGGTGTTCCTGTTATACTACCAAAACTACCAATATTAGTTACTGTATAAGTACCTCCTTGAATTTCGTCTGGCTTTAATTTATTTGCTCTAGAACGTCCTGCAAGATCATTAATCTTTTTAGTCATTCCCACCAAACTTAATTCATCAGCATTCTTTATTACTGGTACTATTAAATTTCCATCTGGTAAAGCAGCAGCCATTCCTAAATTAATATTTCCTCTTTTTATGATTTTATCTCCACTTAAAGAAATATTAATCATTGGGTGTTTTTTTATAGTTTGTGCAACTGCTTGCATAAATATAGGTGTAAAAGTTAATTTTTCTCCTTCTCTTGCTAAGAAAGAATTTTTAACTTTATTTCTCCAGTTTACAATATTTGTAACATCTACTTCTATAAAAGATTGTACATGTGCAGAAGTTTGAAGAGAATCTACCATATGCTTAGAAATAAGTTTCCCCATTCTACTCATTTCAATAATCTCATCTTCACCACTCATAGAAATTGGTGTTTCTACTACTTTCTTTGGTTTTTCTATATCAAATTGAATTGAACTTTTAGCCGTACTAGGCTGGCTAGTTCTATTCTCTAAATATGTTAAAATATCGCTTTTAGTAACTCTTCCTTCTTTTCCTGTACCTTTAACTGATTCTAATTCTTCAATTAAAATACCTTCTTTATCTGCAATACTCTTTACTAATGGAGAATAAAAACGCTCACTTCCTGAAGTGTCTATAGGGCTTGAAACTGTATCTTCTCCTTTTTTAATGGTGTTTTCTACTGCAGCTATAGATTCTGAATCTTTAGAAGTTTCAACACTCTTTTTATCTGTATTATCAGAAGTAGCAGAACCTTCGCCTTCTATTTCAATAATTGCAATTGTTTGTCCTACTTGTACAACCGCATCTTTTTCAAATAAAATTTCTATAAGCTTCCCTTCTACTTCACTTGGTACTTCACTATCTACTTTATCAGTTGCTACTTCAACAACTGTATCATCCATCTCTACTGTATCTCCTACTTCTTTTAACCATGAAGTAATTGTTGCTTCTGCAACGCTTTCACCCATTTTTGGGAGTTTTAACTCAAATCTTGCCATAGTGATATTTAGATTTCTTTCGTTTTGCAAAAATAACAAATTCATCCCACTTTATTTTAATAAATTCAATCAAAAACAATATTTAATTTAATAATAACATAAAAAAAAGTTAAAAAGAGCCTATTTTTTTATGTTTTATATAAAAAAAGACAAACAAAAAACGAACTACATATTCCTCTGTAAAAGACTGATTTAATGGTTAAAATAAAAAACTAACTCTTTTTAATAAACTTAACTTCTTATGTATTTAAATGAATTTAGATTTATAAAATTTTAATGAAATGGTTTTTTTAAAAACTGTTTTTTTTACTAAAATTGATTACATCACTTTCTAAAATTAAAAAAACACTATTATTAAATTAGTATTTACCCTTTTTCCTATCAGTGTTTTCCCTTAAATCTATGACTTCGTTTGTAGGTAACTTTGAATAAATTAATCAAAAAACTTAAACATGAAATCAAATTCTATTATTCAAAAAACGATGTGGCTTTTAATAACTTGCATAACTTTTACTGCTTGTAACCAAAATTTAAGTTCTCCTTCTGAAATTGATAAAAAAACAATTTCTTTAGCCAATAAAGTACTTTTAAGTTTTGATGGATATGTAAGAACAGCCAATAACCTTCCTATAGAAGGCGTAATTATTAAAAAAGAAAATAACATTATTGCCAAAAGTGATAAAGAAGGTTTTTTTATTATCAAAGGAGAAATTAAAGAAGAAGACATTTTAAGTTTCGAACATCCTAAATTTATCCCTGTTGTAAAAATTTTAAGGGCCAACACGAAACTTATTGTTTGGATGAAAGAACGATCTAAGAGTACACTTATAAACTCTAAAGAAGGAGGTTATATAAAACTAGAAAAAGGAGGAGAATTAAAAGTTCCTCAAAACGCATTTTCTTTTAACAGAAAACCCTATAAAGGTGAAGTAGAAATTACTGCTTCATATATTGATGTAACCGATGAAAATGAAGTTCGTACTGCACCAGGAAGCTATATTGCCTTCGATGAAAAAAGAAAAAACCTAGTTCCTTTAACCTCTTATGGTATGGTAGAAATAACCGCTGTAATACCAAAAGAGAATGCTCCTTTAGATTTAATTAAAGGAAATAGCATACAAGTAACACTTCCTATTTTTACAGATAATACTCCAGAAACTGTAAACTTGTATGAATTTGATTCTAAGGTAGGATATTGGATTTTAGAAGGAAAATTAAAAAATATTGAAAACACATTGCAAGGTGAAATAACATCGGTTAATAGTACTTGGAATGCAGATGATCCATGTAATGATACATTAGTTTGTGTTAAAGTAAAAGTTCTTTTCCAAAATGGAAATCCTGGTTGTGGTGTGGGTGTTTCAGGAATCTCATATCAAGGGTTTGATGGTCCACATAGTATAGGAGCTGACGATTATGTAGAGCTAATGGTTTGCCCGAATAGTGTATTCGAATTAGGTGCTTGTTGGATTGTATGTTGTGGACCAGGATCTAATCCGTCTGATCCATGTTGTAATAATCCACAATACAAAACAACAATCGATCTTTCTACAGTTACCATGAATCCAAATGGTTGTACAGATATAGGAACTTGGATTGTTCCTAACTAATAAAGCATAAATAAAATAACCGCTAAATTCTTTAATTGAATTTAACGGTTATTTTTTATGTTTAAAAGCTAAAATAAATTAGTAGCTATTAAAATTTTTATTTTTTAAATAACTTTGTTATGTCTGCTTCTGTCAATAACCTAGATACTTTTACAGCATTTTCAGAACTTCCATCACCTTCTGTTTGTTGAATTTGTAAAAACGCTTCACCGTCTTCTCTAGTAAACTTTAACCAAACAATTTCTCCGTTCGCTTTCATCTTTAAAGGGTCTCTAGGAACATCTACAAAACCTTTCATAAGAATTTGATATAACTTATCTATATCATTATTTAAGTTTTTGAAACTAAAATTTACATACTCATGTCCAAGAGCATTAATGTTTTTGTAAAAAAAGTTATACTCATTCTCTCCTACCTTTTCTAGGTATACATAACTAATTTTTCCTACAACTTCACTCTGTTCAGTTTCTACTAATTCTATTTGTGCAGATGCTGATACTGACGCTAATAATACTAAACCTAAAAATAGTTTTCTCATAAATAATCGTTTTTTGGGAATTTATATTGTAAATATATTCATAATTAACACATCTCAAACGAATTGATTCAGAAAAAATTGTTTTTGACACATAAATTAAATCTATTAAATAACTATATATTTCTTATAAATTGTTGCTTTTTAGCTTGTTTATCCTTTTAAAAATAGTTTGTTTTTTTTCATATATAAAAATCTAACAAACAAAATCGCCTAAATTTAGGCGATTTTAAGATAAGTGATAAATTGTATGATTAATTCAGTCTAAAACCTATTTTGAAAACATATTGGCTAAAGAAAGAAAAAGTATAATTTTCTGCTTTTCTACCTAAAGCTCCTGGTCTTGGCTTTTTATTATTTAATAGATAATTAAATGTTACAGGTTTAACATCAAAACCAATAAATAAATCGTCTGTTAAGTAATAATCTAAACCTGCTATACCTTGTACTCCTACTCCAAACAGTTCAACATGTCTTATTCCATAATTAATTCTATCAGGATCTATAGTAGGATCAAAAACAGAACTTCTAGAATAATCAAGAGGTAAAGAAACCCCTACATAAGGTAATAATCTTGGTCTTTTTAATTCAAAATACCATTGTACTCCTGGTGCTATGTGCACATCTATATCATCTTCTCCAACAACAGCATTGTAAGCTGGTACTAAAACTTCTCCATTTGTTCCTACAACTCCTGGTATGTTTATTTGCTCTGGTGTATTTCTGTAAGTAACACCTCCTGTTAACGAAACTGCCATTTTACTTGATAGAAAATACTTACCTTCTAGTCCAACCATATTAGCTAAACTATTGTTATTGTTATCTAAAGTACGGTAAAAAGGAGCGGTTCCATTTACTGTATTTGGACTAATACTTCTTCCTGAACCTGAATCTAGATAAACTCCTCTACCTAATAATAATGATACAGTAAAGCTATTTTTTTCTGGTTTATAATTAGTATCCTTTTTATTCTCTTGAGAAAGTACTAATTGCGTACTAAAAAGAGATACTACTATAATTAAGAATATTTTTTTCATAATACAAATCTTTAAGAAATTAACTTATTCATTTTTTAAGTCCCAAGGGCATAACCCTTGGGTACTTACTATTAAATCTTAAAGAGATTTTTAAGATGCTAAAGCTTCTTCCATTAAATTTTTAAACTGCTCTGCTAACACTCTACGTTGTGTTATTTCTGCTTCAGTTTTTTCAATTAATGCTTCTAACTCAGCAACATCTGCTGTTCTTGTATCTTCTAAGTTAACTTTGTCTTGTTCTAAGTTTCCTAAATCATTTTTAGCAGCTGCGATACTTTTAGTTGTTGCTATAATAGTAACTTCTTGATCTTTTATTTCTTCTGCTATTTTCTCCATTCTTTCTTTATAATCAGCTCCAGTATAGTTACTTGCTTCAAGTTCTAATTCTAAACCTTCAAAATAAGCAATGTCTCCTTGTAAATCAGCCATCGTTTTTTGGTCTAAACTTACCTCTAAACTCAATGCATCTATTCTATCTAATAAAGCTACATATTCAGCTAACATTGTATCGTTTACAAGTGCAGATAAACGTGTTACTTCACTTTCTGCTTTCTGTAATTTTTGCTTTGCTTCTTCTAAGTTTTTCTCTGAAGTTACAATAGCATTCTCTAAAGAAGTAATTCCTTCTAATTTTGTAACTATATTTCCTGCTAATTCAAATGCTGCAATTGCTGCATCTCTTTCAGATCTTGCATTTTCAACTTGTGTTGTTAATGTAGTATCAAATGCTGCTTCTTTTTCTTTTAATTCAACTAATTCAGCTTCATTTTCTGCTAAATCAGATTTTGCATTACTTAAAGCTGTTTGTGCATTTACAAGAGCTGCTTGTGCTGTATTAAATGCTACTGCATTACTTACTACAACATCATCTGCTTCAATATTAAAATATCTACCACTTGTAACTGTAGGCGTTACAATTGCTGCTGGAGGAAGATCTGCTGCACTAAAGTAAGCTGGATTTCCGTAAGAAATTGGGTTTGAATTTGCATTCAATACTAAACGATAAGTAACAGGCGAATTATCATTAGGATTTCCTGCTTTATCATCTGCTCCTATATCAGAAACAGTTTTTCCTGAAGGATTTGCATCAAATATTGATTTTTTAGCTGTATAATCAGCTTCTAAAACAGCTAAATTACTTTCAATGTCAGCAATTAAAACATTGTTTTGTGTTATTTCAGCAGATACTGTTGCTATTTCATTAATAAGATCACTATAATCAGCCGCTAAAGAAGAAATCTCATTATACGTTTCCTCTTTTTCGTCTTTAGTTGTTTCTGCGTTTGTTTTATTTAACAAAGCTTGTTCATAACTAATAGTAGTTCCACCAGTTAAAACATTTAATTCTGTAGTAGCTTCTGTTAAAGCTTCATTCGCTTCTGCTAATGCTACTTCACTAGTTTGAATTGCTCTTTTCTCAGCTTCTACATCCGTTTTAGCATCTTGGTATGCAACTACATTATCTCCAAACTCAGGTAACTCTGTATTTGTTATTTCTGTAATTCTTGCATTTCGCTCTTTATTTGTAGCTTTTAACTCGTCAATTTGTTTTTGAATAGCTATAACTTGAGCCCCTACAGAAGCTGGTTCAGATAACACTGCTTTTAATAATGTTAATCTGCTTTCATCTTCAGTTAACTTACTTTCTAACTGAGCAATCTCAATATTTTTTAATGCAATTGCTTCTTCTTTATCAAATACACCATCTAATACAGCTGCATTTAATTTAGCTAAATCACGTTTTTGAGTTTCTACATCAGATTCTAATCCAATAATGATTCCTGTTTCTGCTAAATACTTTCCTAAATATTTTTCTGCTTCTTCAGATTTTGTTGCTTGTACTTCTAATTTTAATTGAAGTAATGCTTTTAAATGCTCTTCTCTAGCTAATTCTAAAGCATTTTCTGCATTTAAAATAGCCAAAGCATTTTGTGCTGCAGCTGCTGCATTTTGTGCTTCTTGAGCTTGATTTAATAATTGTTGAAATACAGCTCTTGCTGCTTCTAAATCTGCCTCTGCTTTTATTAAGCTTGTTTGCGCTGCAATAAAAGCGGCTTGATTTTGATAAATAGCTTTTACTTCTTCAGAAACTTCATCATCTACACATGATGTTGTTAACCCTAACGAAGCAACCATTAGTCCCCCTACGACTAATTTTCCAAAATTTTTCATTTTTCTAATAATTTAAAATGTTTAAAATGTTTAATTTGATTTTTCATGCAAATGAGATAAATTCTTTTTTCTTACAATTATTCATCTACTTATGAATTATCGGGTGCAAATCTAGAGTGAACTTACCCTAAAAATCACCTCCAACTTATAAACGCAACGTTAGAACCTCATACCGTCAACTTTCAATATATATTTGCGTTTTTTGGAGTATTAATAAGCTTTAAAAAAGTAAAAATGATGTTATTAACAATTATAAAGGAACACTTATAAAACCTCATAAAAATTATATTTAACTTAAAGAAAACGATGTAGTACTGTCTTTAATTTATTTTTTTAAGAAAAACCACAAATAAAAAGCAAATACTGTTTTTTTGTTTCAAAATTAATAGTACATTTATCGCAATGAAACTAAGCAAGAGAAATATTTATTCTTCTAAAAACGTAGTATTTACGTTGGCTTTTGCTTACACAATTATTTCTACAATTATTACGACCCTTTAAGGGTTATTCATTTTACATATCATCTTAAATACCATTTTTCAAAAATTTGAAAAGCAAAGTCTATTAAATCATTTATTTCATTTCAATTATCAACACAATGAAAGTTCTAAAATTCGGAGGATCATCAGTTTCTAATCACCAAAACATTACTAAGGTTTTAAATATCATTAAAAACAATTCTAAAAAAGATAAATTAGCTATTGTAGTATCTGCCTTTGGTAAAACAACCGATAAATTAATTAAAAGTGCCGTTTTAGCTAAAAATAAAGATGATAATTATTTAAACATCTTAAAAGAAGTAGAAGAACATCACCTTTTAGTTATTGATAAATTAATCATTAATAATACTGAAGAAGTAAAG
>CALISK010000124.1 GCA_938041625.1 uncultured Tenacibaculum sp.
TTTTAAAAAAAATACCTTTTATTTATTGTTAGTACTAAAAAAAGATATATATTTGCACCCGCAAATGGCGAGGTAGCTCAGTTGGTTAGAGCGCAGGATTCATAACCCTGAGGTCGGCAGTTCAAATCTGCTCTTCGCTACTACTAGTAAATTAAAAAACCCAAGATTTTTAAATCTTGGGTTTTTTAATGGTTTCAATTTATCTTACACTCTTCTATTTAAACATCTACAAAAAACCTTACCCAAAACTAGAAAAGCATAAAGCAAAGTTTATCTAGCTCTTATTTTAAATACTAAAATATATCAGCAACAAGTTAAACATATTTCATTCTTACAAGAATGAAAACGATATCATTATAACACATTACATTGTTTAGAATAGAATAAAAATACACTATAGAAATCATTTAGAATTCACATAATTATAACTGTAACATAATTTAGCACAACTAAGTTGCAATAGAAAAAGAAATATCTATATTTGCAACTTAGTTGCAATAAACTATTGCAATTAATTATTCTTATTTGTAGAAAACCACATATTTCTTAAAACTTTATAAATTATGATAACTAAAGAACAAGTATTAAAAGCTCAAGACAATTGGGGAGAAGGTGTTGTAAAAATTGGTTCATTAAAAGATGATAGAACTGAATGTGAAAATTTTGCCAATGAGTTTCTTGACAAACTTTATGCTTTTGAAGCAGGTTTAATTTCATTTAAACCAACAAAATGTGAAATAGAACAATTTAGGCCTACCAAACCAGAAGCTTTATCATATTTCATTGCAGGAGAAAATAGAGCTTGTAAAGAAGATAAAGGCTTTGCTATTCAACCTTGGACTAAGGTACGATTTGAAAACTCAAACTTAATTTTAGAAGAAAATCGTGCAATAGCAATGGGGAATTATTTCTTTACAGATTTAGATGGAAACGAAGCAAAAGTTGAATACACTTTTGGATACAAATTAATTGACGGAGTATTAAAAATTGATGTACATCATTCTTCTTTTCCATATGTAATAAAAGATGTTGTTGTATAATGCAAAAATGTCTTTACCTTTTATGCCCAACCGATTGTTTAGAACCTATCATTAACAATACTTTTAAACATCAAAACTTTTTCTACACTTCACTTGGCAATTCTTTTATTTCAAATTGTGAAACAATTGAACATATAAAACAAGTGATTAGAAAATATAATATCAAAAAAATCTGTTTTGTACTTTCTTCAGATAATTTAATCATAGAACATGTATAAAACATCAAGATTTTTCTAAAGCTAAAGGCCTTAAAAGTGTTCATACTGAAGTTATTTATCAAAAAAAACGTTCAAAAATAATAGGGCAAACTGGTAATCATCAATTATCTTTTTTTTCCTATTATTTGAATAAAAAAATAAAAAAATTACAGCTAGAATTAAATGATTTATTTAATCAGTCCATTAAAATAAATGGTAAGATTTATAATAGAGAGAAAGAGATATTTACAAATATTTATTCTAATTTAATTTGTATAGAAAGATATCATTTAAATTAAAAAGAAATCAATTACTTATGTTAATGATTGCTTTTTATTGATATAAAAATAGTATGGAATACAGTCGAAAAAAATTCATTTCCTTCATTGGAAAAGCCAGTTTAGGCGCTTTTATTATGCCTCAATTCTTAACCAGCTGTGGAAACACAACTACACCTGCAACCAATTTTAATAATATTTCTAAAGAAAAACTTAATCAATTAAAAAAAATTGTTTTAGAAAATTTACCCCCTTCTGATAAAGATGATTTATTATTGGCAAATGGGTTAAATTATCATACCATCATAAAATGGGGAGATAAAATTAACAATAAAGATACCTTTGGTTTTAATAATGACTTTACTTGTTTTATACCAATTGATAATAATAATCCAGAAGATGGTTTACTATGGGTAAACCATGAATATGTGAATCCTCTTTTTGTTTCTGATTTCGATCATCGAAAATATGACAAACCATTCGAACATAGAACTATCGAACAGGTAGATCAAGAAATGTATAATGTTGGTGGAAGTATTATAAGAATTAAGGAAGAAAACGGACGTTGGAAAATTGTAGAAAATGATCCTTATAATAGACGTATTACTGGAAAAACACCTATTAAGTTAAATTGGGACTCTCCTATTAAAGGAGTAACTACTGTAATTGGAACAAATAGTAATTGTTCTGGAGGTATAACTCCATGGAAAACATTCATAACCTGCGAAGAAAATTATGATAGTTGTTTTGGTGAAACAGAATATGACGACAATAACGTGCCTACCAAAAAACCAAGTAGCTTAGGTTGGGAAAAGTTTTATAATTACCCTACAGAACATTATGGATGGGTAGTTGAAATAAATCCAAAAGACGGAACGGCTCAAAAACACATTGCTTTAGGAAGATTTGCTCACGAGTGTTGTACTTTATATGAACTAGCAGATAAACGTGTTGTTGCTTACACAGGTGATGATAAAAATAATGAACACTTATATAAATTCATTTCATCTAAACCAAGTTCTTTAAAAGAAGGTACATTATATGTTGCCGATACAATTAATGGAAAATGGCTTGCTTTAGACTGGGAAAATCAACCTATTTTAAAAAATAAATTTAAAAACCAAACAGAGGTATTAATTAGAGCAAGAGAAGCAGCAAAATTATTAGGTGCTACTCCTTTAAATCGACCAGAAGATGTAGAAATTGATCCTATTACAGGAAACATTTTTGTTTCATTAACCAATAATAAAGATAAAAATGATTTTCATGGTTCTATTCTAAAAATTGAGGAAACAAATGGAAAATTTGATGCCTTAACTTTTAAATCTTCTACCTATAAAGCAGGTGGTGAAGAAAGTGGATTTTCTTGTCCTGATAATTTAGCTTTTGATTTATCAGGTAACCTTTGGATTACTTCAGATATGTCTGGTAGCTCAATGAACAAAAAAGATAAACCATATATGCCTTTTAAAAACAATAGTTTATTTGTAATTCCGAGGTATGGAAAGGATGCTGGAAAAATAATTCGCGTTGCATCGGCTCCAAAAGACGCTGAACTTACAGGTCCTTGGTTTTCACCAGACGGAAAAACATTATTCTTAAGTGTTCAACATCCAGGAGAACAAACAAAGGATAAAAATAACCCTACCAGTAAATGGCCTTTTGACAAAGACAATATTCCTAAACCAGCTGTTGTTGCTATTACAGGAGATTTAATAGAGAAAATGAATAAACTTAATATAATTGAATCTTAATTTAAAAAGAGTCGTTCTTTTTTTACTATACTAATAAAATTTAAATGATTACAAAAGAAAATTATAATTATGAAACATAAATTAACTGTAATTCTGCTTTATATTCTTTTAAATTGTTTTTATTCTAATGCACAGAATGGGAAAATTATAGAAAAAGAAAAACTAGTTTTAAGTGAATCAACACTTGCTAAGATTCAAAAAGCGGATTCTACATTAATTCCTGCATTGAAAAAAATTGAATTTTATCGCATAACTTACTTATCCGATTCTTTAAAAATTAAAGGTTTTATTGCTAAGCCTATTGCAAAAGGTAATTTTCCTTGTATTATTTCTAATCGAGGAGGATCTGGTGATTTTGGAAAATGGAATGAAACTGGGGTAGGTTTCTTTTTAGGAAAACTAGCAAGTTGGGGATATGTTGTAGTAGCTAGTCAATATAGAGGAAATGCTGGTAGTGAAGGAAAAGAAGAAATAGGTGGTAATGATATCAATGATGTTTTAAACCTTGTTCCTACTTTGAATGAAATTGAGAATGCAGATACCTCAAGAATAGGTATAGAAGGTGCAAGCAGAGGAGGAATGATGACCTATCGTGCACTAAAGAAAACATGTCAATTTAAAGCTGCTGTTGTTCTTGCTGGTCCTACAAATGCTTTTAAAGGCCTTAAAAATAGACCAGAATTTGAAGAACATGTATATTCTAAATACATACCTAATTATTCTAAAAACAAAGACGAAGAACTGAAAAAAAGATCTGCAGTATTTTGGGCAAATAAAATGTGTAAAACAACTCCTATATTAATAATGCATGGTAGCTCTGATTGGCGTGTTCAAGCGTCTGAATCGTTAGAATTAGTCCATAAACTATATGAATATAAACACCCTGTTCGCTTTCTTCTATTTGAAGGAGCAGATCATGGAATAAGAGAGTATCGCAACCAATTTTTTGCGCAGTCTAAAACCTTTTTTGATTATTACCTAAAGAATCTTAATGAATTACCTAATATGGAATTACATGGAAGATAAAGCTCATTGTCATTAAAACTAAAATAATATGGAAGCTATTATTACTATTGTTGGTTTTTTAGGAGCTGGAAAAACAACACTTTTAAAATACTTAACAAACAATTATATAGAAAAAGGTTGGAATCCTTTTATTATATTAAATGACTATGAAAATGCAAATATTGATGCTCAACAACTTACCAATAAAATTGAATTAACATCAATTAAAGCACTTAGTGGTAGCTGTATCTGTTGTAATGGTATTGTAGAGCTAAGGAACACTGTGAATCGAATTCCTAAAAGAGCAAAAGGAATTACGCTAATTGAAGCGAATGGAACTTCTGACGCATGTTCTTTAATGGAATTTTTAGGTGTTGGATTAAACGATCGTTTTTTACCTCCTATACAAATATCTGTTGTAGATGTTAAAAACTGGCAAAAACGTGATGGATACAATGAATTAGAATCAAATCAAATTCAAGTATCTTCTTTAATTGTTCTTACGCATATTGAAAAAATAACTGAGAGTAGACAAAAGTTGGTTGTAAAGGAACTGGAAGAATTAAATCCTTTTGCTAAAATTTTAACAATGGATACTATTGATATATCGCTTCTACCTGAACTTTTACCTTCTAAAAACAATGCTCAAAAGTTAGACCATCAAAAAGCACATTGGTCATCTTGTTCTACCGATTTACCTATTTTACCTAACGTAAAATGCATTCATACCATCTGTAACATGTTACCCAAAAGCATACTTAGAGTAAAAGGTTGTACTAAAATTGAGCAAGAACAAAAATACACTTATTTTGAACGTACACCAGATGGCGAAATACACATTAGACCATTTAACGGAACACCTATAACTGGCCCTAAACTTTTAACTATAGGCCCTGGTAGTGAACCTTACATTTTAGAAAGAGCAATTAATTCAAGTATTGATCTATAAAATATTAAATAAATGAAAAAATTACCTGTAACTGTATTAAGTGGTTTTCTGGGAGCTGGAAAAACCACCTTATTAAACCATGTATTACACAACAAAAAAGGTTTAAAAGTAGCTGTAATTGTTAATGATATGAGTGAAGTTAATATTGATGCTCAATTTATTGAAAATGAAAACACACTC
>CALISK010000125.1 GCA_938041625.1 uncultured Tenacibaculum sp.
AAGACATCGCTTCTCTTACTTTGAGCATAAATAATCTAGCTGTTTTTTCGGTTACCCCATAACGAACACCCATATAACTTGCCGACAAGCTTTTTGTTGATGTGGACATCTCAAAACAAATAAAAAACGCTTTTCGAACAGGAAACTTAACCTTATGAAAAAGTGTATCTGCTGTAGCAGATTCAGTATGCCTGCAAATATTACATTGTCTTGAGAAATCAGATCGAGCCTGGCAAGCTGTGTGATTACATCTCGAGCATTTGAAGGGTGATTGTGCCTTTATATTAGCTAAATGCTCTTTACAATCATCATCAGTTTTAAATTGATCAGAGAACTCTAGAAGATTTTGACCTTTGAAAATATCCATATTTGTATATCTTTATTATCTATTAAGATACGTATTTAAATACTGACCTCTATGTTGTTATTTACGAGTATTTATTGATTATAAATCGGATGAATGGAAAATTCATATACAAGCATCTATTTCAAATTTCAAAAAACTTCCAGAAATAGATCGAGTAGTTCCATCTGAGTTAATTAGTTGTTTATCTAATAATCATTGGATTGTAGTAGAGATGAAAAAAATAGAAACTTACTTAGATTAGTTTTTAAAAGCAGAATTTTATTTAAAATAATCCCATTATCAAAATTACACTTTACAGATATACTCAAGAATTAAATATTTGTTTTAGATAATATATTGAAAATCAATGTATATATATTTAGAGAGAGGAATTAGATTAACTTTAGTTACTAATTAAAAAACCTCTTATAAATGAAAAAAAAAAATTTGAAAATCACTACTTTGGCCATTGCGCTATCAGTGGTGGGAATGTTTACTTCTTGTGAACAAGAAGAAACGTTATTAAACGAAGAAAATACAGTAAAAGAAAAAGTTTCTCCAGAATTAAGTGCTAGAGCTCCTTTTTTATCAGGTGTTAGTCGTTATTTCCAAGGTGGTGGTAATAGTTTACATACCTATAGAGTATCTAGAGTAGGAGCAAATGTAGGAAGTAGGGAAGGAGTACCTTTTTAATTGGGGATATATAATAAAGCAGTAACAGCAACACCTCCAGCAGGAACTATTCAATTGTTTTTTTTATTAAGCCCAGGAAACAGAGATTTTCTATTAACAACGAATGTTGGAGAAAGAAATACTTTGTTAAGACAAAGATGGAGAAATGTTAGTGAGTATAATTTATACGAACGAGAAGATCCATGTAGAAGAATTTTAATATTAAATGAGTTTTCATATATTCATACTTTTGGCGGTAGTGGACGTGTAAAATTATATCGTTTTTATGGAGCATCTAATACCTATCATTTATTTACAACAAATTATCAAGAAGGTGTTAATGCAGGTTATACTTATGAGGGGGTAACAGGTTGGGTACATAGATAATTTTTTCAAGAATATTATTCATTAAATAAGAAAAGGTGGTGTAAAATTATTTTACACCACCTTTTTATTAGTTGTTAAATAACTACTTTATTTTTTTACTAGTTCGTAGTTTTTCTTCATTTTTAATTCACTCAATACATTTAAAGCTTCATTCAAATAAATATCTTTTTTTAAGTTTTTATGCCAAGCTACACGTTTATCTTTTAAGGTAGTATCTTGTTTAAATAAAGACAATTCATATTTCGGTGCAACAAATTTTAAATTAGATTTAAATTTGAAAATATCCTTAAATTTTTTTCCTTCATTCTGTCTTTCTTTAGTTTCTTCTTTATAAGTATTGTAATTTAAAGAATATGTATTGTCATCTTGGTTTTGTTTTAACCATTTAGCATACTCATTAATAGAAATGAATTTTTGATCTTTATTAATTCTATTTTTACTATTACTAACAACCTCGTTAAAATTTTGATACGAATTTGTTTTGCTATATTTTGCTTGTTTCACTTTGTCCCATGGTAATGCACCATCCAAATCACGCTCACCAAATTCCATATAACTAAAACGATCTGGCATAGCTATATCAGAATAAACACCTTCAATTTGAGTAGACCCTCCATTAATTCTATAGAATTTTTGAATTGTCATTTTTAAAGCACCTAAATCATCTGGATATTTTTTCACATAATAATTTAAAGGCAATACATTCTGTACAGTTCCTTTACCATAAGTTTGTTTACCACCAATAATTACGCCTCTTCCATAATCTTGCATTGCAGCAGCAAAAATTTCTGATGCAGAAGCAGACATTTCGTTAACCATTACTACTAACGGACCAGACCAATGTGTTTTTGAATCAGTATCATTTTTAATAATAGCAGGTTCTCCTCTATATTTAACTTGTACAATAGGTCCTTGATCTATAAATAAACCACCTATATCTATAACTGTTTTTAGAGAACCACCACCATTGTTACGTAAATCTACTATTAAACCTTCTACATTTTCTTTCTTTAAACGTTCTATTTCAAGTTTCATGTCGCTTGCAGCATTACGCTTTTTAACATCTTGAAAATCAATATAAAATTTGGGAAGATTAATAACACCGTACTTTTTACCGTTTTTCTCTACAACACTAGATTTAACAAAAGTTTCTTCTAATTCAACAATATCTCTAACAATAGGAATTACTTTCGTAGATCCGTCTAATTTTTTCTTAACAGTTAAACGAACTTCAGTTCCTTTCTTTCCTTTAATAAAAGTAATAGCATCATCTAGTCGCATACCAACAATTTCCAAAGGTTCTTCATCACCTTGCGCCACTTTTAAAATAATATCTCCAGGTTCTAAATCACCTTGTTTCCATGCAGGTCCACCAGAAATTAATTCAACTATTTTAGTATAAATTCCTTCTTTCTGTAATCGAGCACCAATACCTTCTAATTTACCAGACATGTCTTGATCAAATCTCGATTTAATTCTCGGAGACATGTAGGTTGTATGAGGATCAAAACCACTAACTACACTGTTTAAAAAAGTAGAATACCAGTCAGAGTTTTCAAGTTCTTCTATTCTTACATAAAGGTCTTCCATGTTTTTTAAAACCTCTTTTCTTGCTTCAGATTCTAGTGTAGTAAAAGATTTTATTTTTGTTTTTTTATCTTCTTTTAACTTCTCTTTTTGCTGTTCTTCAGCTTCTTGAACTCTGCTTACAATTTGTAATTTTAATTGTTTACGCCAAAAATTAATTAATTCGTTCTCGTTTTTAGCAAACGGAACTTTTTCATAATCAATATCAATTTGTTCTTTTTTATCGTAACTAAAAGGCTCTTGTAATAGTGTTTTATAAGTAAGTTTTGCCGCTTTTATTTTTTCTAAAAAACGACCATAAACTAATTTATAAAAATCAATTTTAGAGTTTCTTAATTGATTATCTATTTCATATTTAAATTGAGAAAACTCTTTTAAATCTTCTTGAGTAAAATAACGTTTACTAGGATCTAAACTATTAATAAATTCATTGTAAACATGTTCAGAGAAATTGTCATTTAAATCTTTTTGAACATAATGACCACGTGTAAGTATGTTTTTTAACACGTATATTATTAATTTGTCTTTTTCAGGATCATCTTTTAGTGTTGATGATGCTTGTACAGTGTTACTAAGAACTAAAAAAGTTAGTAATGTGATAATTAATTTCATCTTCATATATCTTCAGTCGTTAAAATGAATAAAATTTACAGTGTTCTTGCTAAACTACTAAAATAATGCCAGTTTTACTAACACGATCTTTTTATGTTAAATTAGAAGCATAAATAGGAAAGATAAAAAGTAGTACTACTCTAATAATTCTAATTATACCCTAACTGTAATTTAGACCATTACAAGTTTACAGATAAAATTCAGGCTATTATCTTTACAAAATGTTAAAAAAGACAGTTGTTTTTTAATGTATATTTGTTTTTAATAAAGAGAGAAATTATGCAAGAAAAACCTTTAATTTTAGTCACTAATGACGATGGTATTACAGCACCAGGTCTTCGTATGTTGATAGAAATTATGAATGAAATAGGAGAAGTAATTGTAGTAGCTCCAGATAGCCCTCAAAGTGGAATGGGACATGCAATTACAGTAAACAACGTATTACATTGTAATCCTATATCAATCGATGAAGGTCCGCAAATAGAATACAGTTGTTCTGGTACGCCTGCAGATTGTGTAAAAATGGCAAAGAATGAAATATTAAATAGAAAGCCAGATTTATGTGTGTCGGGTATTAACCATGGTGCTAACTCTTCAATAAGCGTAATTTATTCAGGAACAATGAGTGCTGCGGTTGAAGCAGGTATAGAAGGGATTCCTGCAATAGGCTTTTCATTATTAGATTACAGTTGGCATGCTGATTTTAGATCGGCAAAAGAATTTGTAAAAAAAATAGTACTGAATGTTTTATTGAATGGATTGCCAGATGGAGTTGTTTTAAATGTGAATATACCAAAGCTTAAAACAAAAGATATAAAAGGAGTTAGAGTTTGTAGACAAGCAAACGGATACTGGAAAGAAGATTTTGATAAACGTAAGAGTCCTACAGGAAAAGAATATTACTGGCTTTCAGGTGAGTTTATAAATAACGATAAAGGACAAGATACAGATATCTGGGCCTTAGAGAATGGCTATATTTCAGTAGTTCCTGTTCAATTTGATATGACTGCTCATCATGCAATTCAAAAATTACATTCATGGGATCTGTAAAAAAAGAAATGTTAATAGGCTTTTTAGTTTCCATATTTGCTACGTTTTGTGGTCTTTACATATATATACAATATGTTTCTCGTTTCGGTTTTTATGAAACAATTGAGATGCTGCGACAAGGTGGTGTTATTGGAGCAGTAGTTGCTTTAGCAGCCTTACCAAACTTATTTGTCTTTTTTATTTTCTTAAAAAAGAATCAAGAATATAGAGCTAAAGGTGTTTTAATAGCAACTATAGTTACAGCAGTAATTACTTTTATATTAAAGTTTTTTGTTAGATAATGAAGTATTATATTATTGCGGGAGAGGCATCTGGGGATTTACATGGGGCAAACCTAATGAAAGAAATCATTAAAGAAGATACCAATGCAGAAATTCGCTTTTGGGGAGGTGATTTAATGCAAGAAGTAGGAGGAACAATAGTAAGTCACTACAAAGAAAGAGCTTTTATGGGATTTGTAGAAGTACTTCTTAATCTCCGTAAAATTTTTGGTTTTATTAAATTTTGTAAAAATGATATTCACAAGTTTAAACCAGATGTAATTGTATTTATAGATAATTCTGGTTTTAATCTTAGAATTGCTAAGTGGGCGAAATTAGAAGGTTATAAAACAAATTATTATATATCTCCACAAGTATGGGCAAGTAGAGCAAGTAGGGTAGAAGCAATAAAAAGAGACATCGATAAAATGTTTGTCATATTACCTTTTGAAAAAGCGTTTTATCATAAGTATGATTATAATGTAGAATTTGTAGGTCATCCTTTAATTGATGGAATTGCAGGAAGAAAGCAAATACAAGAGAAAGCCTTTAGAAAAGAATACAATTTAGGAGATAAAGAAATTATAGCATTATTACCTGGAAGTAGAAAACAAGAGATAAAGAAAATGTTGTCAACCATGTTAAAAATGGTAGATAAATTCCCAAATTATCAATTTGTAGTTGCAGGAGCACCTAGTCAATCAAAAGAATTTTATAATGAATTTTTGAAAGCTAAAAAGGTACCATACATAAATAATAAAACATACGATTTATTAAGTATCTCATCTATTGCTTTGGTTACTTCTGGAACAGCTACTTTAGAAACAGCTTTGTTTAAAGTACCCCAAGTTGTTTGTTATAAAGGAAGTTGGTTATCTTATCAAATTGCCAAAAGAATAATTACATTAAAGTATATTTCTTTAGTAAATTTAATAATGGATAAAGAAGTAGTAACCGAATTAATTCAGAATGATTTTACGGAACAAAATTTGGAACAAGAATTGCAAGCATTGTTGTTAAAAGAAAATAAAGAAAGATTATTTTTAGATTATTTTGATCTTGAAAATTCCCTAGGAGGAAAAGGAGCCTCAAATAAAACCGCTAAATTAATTGTAAATGGTTTAGCATAAATTAAAGTACATGATAAAAAAAATACTTTCATTAGTTCTACTTTTTTCTTTATTTTATAGTTGTTCATCATCTAAAACAACGAGTAGAAAAAGATACCCAAGAAAAAAAGTAGCCGTTAAAAAAAGAACTCCAAGAAGAGTAAATAGAGATGTATCTAAATCAGTAGCAGATAAAATTATTAAGACTGCTTTTACTTATAAAGGAACTAAATATAAATACGGAGGAACTTCTAGAAAAGGAATGGATTGTTCAGGGTTAATAATGACAGCTTTTGTTAAAAATGGTGTTTCATTACCTAGAACTTCTTATAATATGTCTACGAAAGGAAAAACGATATCTTTAAAGAATGCACGCAAAGGTGATTTAATTTTTTTTACTACGAATAGAAGAAAACCGAATAGAATTAGTCATGTAGGTTTAGTAACTTCAGTAAAAAACGGACAAATTTATTTTATACATGCATCAACTAAAAGAGGAGTAACAGTAAATAGCATGTCTCAAAAGTATTATAAAAAAGCTTTTGCTAAAGCGAAAAGAGTTTTATAATATGAGAAGAGTAGGTTTTATACTGGTTATTTTACTTTTAATGTTTGCATATAGGTTTGCGAATAAGGAAAGGAATATTAAAGAAGGAAATACTACGAGAACAACTACAGTTGAAAATAGAAGTATAGAAAATAATAAAGCTTCTAAAGTAATTTCAATTGCTCAATCATATAACGGAGTTAACTATAAGTTTGGAGGAAAGGATAAAAACGGAATGGACTGTTCTGGGTTACTTTTTACTTCATTTAAAAAAATAGGAGTGCAATTACCACGTACTTCTAGTGCAATGAGCTCTGTGGGAGAAAAAATAGACATTGATGAAATAAAATTAGGAGATCTAATTTTCTTTGATATTGATAGATTAAAAGGAAAGATTAATCATGTAGGTATGGTTGTTTCTCTAAAGAATAATGAAATCAAATTTATACATTCAAGTACATCAAAAGGAGTAACAACATCTTCTTTAAATGAATCTTATTGGAAAGATGCTTTTGTAAAAGT
>CALISK010000126.1 GCA_938041625.1 uncultured Tenacibaculum sp.
TTATAACTCCTCTATAATACTTTCCATAACCTACTCCCCCATAATGTTCTGGTCCTTCTATAAAAAACTTAGGTTTTTGATCATATCTAGTAAAAACACCTTCTTTTAATTCTCCAATTATATATTTTACACCAGCCTCTTTTGTCTTTGAATTTTTATATGAATAAGTTATTACATGTCGTTTTTTTCTTCCCCATCCTAATACTGCATTTATCAAATCTGGGTATCTATATTCTTCAAAAGCAGTTTTTTCTTTTATTTTTAGAGTACTTATTCTTTTCCAAGTTCTAAGATCTTCAGAAGTAAAAAAAGCAAAATGATCATTTTCAACAACAACCATATCCCATGACTTTCCGTCTTTTGATGTCCCCCATCTAGGCCTTATTTTAGGATCTTTATAACATAATGTATTTGTATTTTGAATAATTGTTAATGGTTGTGACCAAGTTTCTCCATTATCTTCAGATAAAGATAATAATATGCCTTTTTTTGATGAACTATAAAAAGAATGCAATACAT
The DNA here is from genome assembly GCA_938041625.1 of uncultured Tenacibaculum sp. Lineage (GTDB taxonomy): Bacteria > Bacteroidota > Bacteroidia > Flavobacteriales > Flavobacteriaceae > Polaribacter. Next base: position 520 of record CALISK010000126.1, read on the forward strand.
CTTGTCTCCTATCTCCCATTTTTTCAAATACAGTTCCTCCTTCTTTTGCGTCTAATGTATCCCCTATTTTTGCATATCCAAATTCTTTTAACGAATCTTTTTTCACATAAAGATAACCTCTTTTCCACTGCTTCTTTTCATCTCTCAACTCTTGATAAAAAACTTGATTGTCATAAAAAGACTCCCCTTTAAAAGAAATCAAATTATTAATCCAATTATCAGAACTTGTCATATGAAATTCAGGCTTATACTTTAAGCTTTCTTCATTATTACAATTAACAAATAACAATGTTATTCCTATTAAAAATATATTTTTTATCTGTTTAGTTTTAAACAAAATTTTTTCTGTCATTACTCCTATTTTTTTTAAAAGTAATTGAATATTTTTTCTTTAACCTTAATTAATTTGTATGCGTATACTTTTAATTTATATATGTAAAAAAATTAGTATAAATATTTATAAACAAATCTCTAATCTCATTTTTATCAAAAAAAAAACACTTTTCTTGTAATACTTTTAATTCTCGGTTTACTAATCAATAAAATACAATTTTGAGCAACGATTTTTATATCACTTCTATTTTACCTCATGCAGGCATTATTATTAAGATATGTAGAGCTTATACAGATTCTCAAGAAGATTTTGAAGATTTCTATCAAGAGGCTTGTTTACAAGTTTGGAAAAGTAAAGATGCTTTTCAAGAAAAATCTAAATGGTCTACATGGGTATATAGAGTAACCTTAAATGTTTGTTTAACATTAGCTAAGAAAAACAAAAGAAGAGGTTATAATGTAGAAATCACGAATCAACGAGAAGACGCAGAAAACAATAGTGCTTTCGAAGATGAGGATTTAAACTTGTTATATGCTGCTATTAAAAAGCTTTCGGAAATAGATAGGACTATCATTTTATTGCATTTAGAAGAAAACCCAAATAAAGAAATTGCTGTAATTATTGGAACTAGCGCTAACAATATTGCAGTACGTATTAACAGAATTAAAAAACAATTAAAAATATTATTAGATGGAAAAATCAATTGAAGACATATGGACTAAAGGTTTTACAGGTTCAAAAGAATTAGTAACTCCAAAAATATCAAACCTTTACAATCAAAAATCTAAATTACTATTAGAAAAAATTAAAAAAACATATAGAGCTGATAATAATAGTATACTTCCCCTAGCTCTTCTATTTGGAATTGGATTTAGTATTTATGGCAAATATTTATTGGTTATTTATGGTGTCTTTTTATTAATCAGTTTATACTTTTTTAATAGAAATTTATTAAAGTCTCTAGAAAATATTCAAGTTACAAATAACACTTATGAATATTTAACTTCATATCGTAAAAAAGTAAATGAAATTATGACTACAACTACTCGGTTGTTAGGTTTTTTATTTCCATTAGCTATAATACCAGCTGTTTGGTTATTCTTTAGAGATACAGAAGTATATATGACACTTATTAATAAAGTAACTACTTTAAAACTTGGTTTAATTATTTCTGGTATTGCCTTATTATTTAGTATACTATCTATATCAGTTTATAAGATTACAACAAAGATTCTATATGGTAATTATTTAAATAAATTAGATGCTATAATTGATGACTTAGAAGATTTAAACAACTAACTTTTAAAGTATTTATTATTATAAAAAAGGTTCAACGTATCAAATTCTAACGTTTATGCATTATAATTTAGATATAATGTTGAACCTTTTTAAGGTATCATTCTGGGTTTAAACACCTCGCCTTCAGACGAAGGCTTTAGTTGTATTTTATAAGTTAAAGAGTATAGGAGTTAAGAAGCTATTCTTTATATTTTAAAATTCCTTTTAACTACTTTAATTACTTAATTTCTCTCTTTGATACTACCTTTGATCTCCTTTAAGCGAAATCAAACCCTTAAATTTCAGCCAATGATAGTTTAGTTTAAAAAAAATTAGATTTAATTTTTATTTTGTAATTAATTGGACATTTTTTTAGGCCATTTCCAAGCATAATAAACAATTAAAAAAGTAACAATACTTTCTAAGAACGCCAGAAACACATAGAAACTATACCATTCAACCATTGAATTTATGCCTATAAATAACATCATTAGTGTAAACAAGGTTCCGAAAACAATATTTAAAAATCGATTTATTCTTGGTTTAAGAATTATTGACGCTCCAACCATTATCGAAGAAATAGCCAAAATTATTGATGCTATTAATAATTTCGTGGGGCTGTCTAAAACATTTTCTCCCGTTATTAAACTATTTATTTTACCTGGTGTGTACAATTCGAAATAGTCTCCATATAAATAACAGAAAGTTACAGAAGCCCATAATGAGGCCAATTTAATTTTGACATTTACTTTTGGGTTTTCTAACATTAGAATTTGATTTTTTTGATTTAAAAGTAAGACGATTCATTTGTAATTTTGTTACCAGCGATTATTATACAATCGCTAATAAGACAACCCGTTATCTCCTACTTATCTAAAAAATTATTCATTTATTAAAAATAGATTAAAAGTGTCTAATTCGTTTTTATTCTTAAATTTTCAAAAAACTATAATAATATTATTGCACCTTACTTTTTTAAAACTATTAATTTAGATTAATTTTGTAAAATGAGTTCTGAAATTATTTCAGGTTCTAAATTAAATAAAAAGGAATACTCTATAAATTGACAAGCATTAGAAAAATTCATATTGAAACACCAATAGGTCATTCTATAGTTATGAATCAATTCATAACTAAAAACACCAATAATATCGCTATTATATGTTCTGCCACAGGTGTTTTACAAGGCTATTATGCTAAGTTTGCTTCTTATTTAAACAAAAACGGTTTTACAGTATATACTTTTGATTATGGCGGAATAGGATTATCAAAAAAAGAAAGCCTCAAAACTTTTGATAGTACCCTTTCTAATTGGGCTATTAATGATATGGAAAGCGTTTTTAAATATGTAAAAAAACAACATCCAACACAAAATATTCACTGTATTTGTCATAGTATTGGCGGGCAATTATTAGGATTAGCTCCTAGCAATAAAATATTTAAGAATATTATATTGGTTACAGTTCAAAATATAAACCATAGCATGTGGAAGGGTTTTGGTAAAATTCAAATGTTTGTAAACTACCACCTTTTAATTCCTATTATAACAACTTTATTTGGTTACTTACCAAGTAAAAAATTTATGAAAATGGAAAATTTACCTAAATCTATGGCTTTAGAATTTGCTAGTTGGGGTCGAAAGAAAAATCATGTTTTTCATTACAAAAAAAAAGATGAGTTATTTCATCATCAAATAAAAGGAAATATAACCTCTTATAGTACAGAAAATGATAATTTTGCTCCTGAAAAAGCTGTTGACTGGATGACTCAAAAGTATGTGAATGCAAATAGAACTCGAAAGCATTTAGTTGCAAAAGAATATCATGTTAAAAACATTGGGCATTTTGGCTTTTTTAAATCAAAATATGAAAATTCAATATGGCAAGAATTCTTGTCAGATTTAAACACATAAATGAAACAACTAAATCACGAAGAAATAACCAATAACAATCAAAAATTTCCAATTACTATTGTTTGCGATGCTATACGCACTCCAGAAAACATTGGAATGTGTTTCAGAATTGCTGAAAGTTTTGGTATTTCAAAAATATATTTACACGAAAATTCGCCTACTATAGAAAACAGAAGTGTTAA
>CALISK010000127.1 GCA_938041625.1 uncultured Tenacibaculum sp.
AATACTACCAGCGTGTGTGTGAAGTATCAGGAATTTTTTGTAGTATCAGTGTTTAATACTGTCTATTAATTTTAAATAAATACACTCTAAAATAAGAGTAAAATATAGTCTAAAAATAACTTCTTAACTTATTTTATTGAAGAGTTATTTATTTATTTAGTTTTTAATGATTTTTTTAGAAATCATTTTATGAGAATTATCATAAATAAGATTAAGTATGTATAAACCACTACTTAAATGATTTAGTTTAATATCAGATTTCCCAATAATTAAGCCTTTATTTACAAGCGTACCATTGATATTATATATTTTATAATTTAGTTTTAAAATTTCATTTGTTTTAATTTCTATGCTTTCTGTATTACTATTATAAAAACTTGTAAAGCTAGATAAATTATTATTCTCAAGACTTAGAGTACTTGTTCCTTGGTATTCATAACATCCTATATCTACAGTTTCAGAATTATATTTCCTAGGTAAACCATTTAGGTCCATGTTAAAAGTATTCGATAAATAACTATCATTACCTGAATTAATTGATGGCGAGTTAGAGGTTACATTGTAGTTATATCCATCTTCAGAAGAAAATGGTGCAAAATCTTTAGAAGAAGGATTTTTAAATTTGGGGTCTAGTACAAGATTATCAGTACCAGATTCATGATTGTCTTCAAGAATACAATTAACTACATCGGGATCGATTAAGGTGTTAAACTTATAAACATTACCATCTGGAGCTTTATTATCCCAAAAAATAGAATTAATTATCTCAGAACTGTCATTAAATACAACTGTAGAAGATTTACTAGTATTTTCATTACTATTATTTCCAGAAAAAGTACAATTAATTACTTTATGAGATTGCATATTAAAAGTTGTATGCATAGAAATAATTCTTAATCTTGCTATATTTCCTAAGAATAAAGAATTGTATACTTTTAAGCTAGTATCATCGCCAACAACTATAGCTCCTCCAAAGTCTTGAACACTATTTCCTGATATTTCTGTTCTATCTATAATCAAAGAAGAGAAACCATTACCTGTGGCAATTCCACCACCACTATTAAAAATAGATTTATTATAATTAATTTTAGAGTTAGTTATAATTGCTGTACCATTTTGACCAAAAAATATTCCGCCACCAAAATGATCTACTGTGTTGTTAGATATAGTACAGTTATCTATTTTGATATTACCATTTTCAGAACAAATACCACCTCCAAAATCTGCAGAAAAATTATCTAAAAATTGGCAGTTTGAAATAGTAGGGCTCCCTCCATTATTATAGAGACCTCCTCCTTTAGCATTATTACTATTACTAGTAGCTCTTCCATTAATAATTTTAAAACCATTAATTTTGGTTCTATTATTAACATTTCTCATAAATATTACGTGACTTGCATTATCTGTTGATATAGATAAATCTCCTATATTACCGTCTAATGTTGTGGTATTAGTAGATAAATCTCTTTCATTTTTATCATTCTCTGTTCCAATAAATCCACCATATAGACTAACTCCACTAGGTATATTAAAACCTTCATGAGATGGTTTGTAAACTCCTCTAGCAACCCATATTTCATCACCAGTAGAACTTACAGCTAATGCTGAAGAGAGAGAGTTAAAAGCATTACTCCAACTAGAACCATCATTTTTACCAGTAGAATTTAAATTGACATAATATTTAGTAGCATGAGCTTTAAATAAAAAAGAAGATAAGACAATAAAAAGTAGGAAAAAAGTAATTTTTTTCATAGTATATTTTTTTAAATTATTTAGAAAGTAAATGTATAGAATTAGAGATAAATAATTTAGAATATTAAAAAAAAATCAATTAAGTTTCCTCTTAATTTCCTCTAAACATAAATTATGAATACTGCCAGTATGTGTATGTTTTTTAGAAGTGTCAGGTATATATGTGCCGTTTTCAACTTCCGAACCAATTTTTACATACGCTTCTCTAAAGGACATGCCATTGGTGACTAGGTTGTTAATGTTGTCTACTGTAAAAAGATATTTGTATTTTTTATCGTTAATATCCACATTTTTTACGATAATTTGCTGAATACTATAATTGAAAATATCTAGCACAATTTTTGTGTTTTCAATTGCTTTTATAGCGTTTTCTTTTAATAACTGAAAATCTCTGTGATACCCGCTAGGTAAATTATTAGTTAACAATAACATTTCTGTTTGTATAGCCTGAATTTGATTACATTTTCCTCTAATCAGTTCAAAAACATCTGGATTTTTCTTGTGAGGCATAATACTACTACCCGTTGTTAACTCATTAGGAAACGAAATGAATCCAAAGTTTTGACTCATGTACAAACAAATATCCATAGAGAATTTTGCTAAAGTATTTGATAAATTACCTAATGAACTGCTTAAAATACGTTCATTTTTACCTCTTGCCATTTGTGCAGCAACCACATTGTATTTTAAAGTAGTAAAACCAAGTTCTTTCGTTGTTAGCTCTCTATTAATAGGAAAAGAACTACCATAACCAGCAGCAGAACCTAACGGATTTTGATCTACAATTTTTAAGGTGGCTTTTAACAAATCAACATCATCTATAAGAGACTCAGCATAAGCAGAAAACCATAAACCAAAAGAAGAAGGCATTGCTACTTGTAAATGTGTATAACCAGGTAATAATTTATTTTTATGTTCCTCAGCTAAATGAATAAGGGTATCAAATAAGGTTTTAACCTTTTCAATAATTACATGTAATTCATTTTTGTAATATAGTTGTAAGGCTACTAAAACC
>CALISK010000128.1 GCA_938041625.1 uncultured Tenacibaculum sp.
TGTTAAAAGGAGCTAGAGGTATATTGTATCTTGTATTTCTGATCATTTGGTTTCCATTAATACTTTTACAATTGATGCTTATATCTACAGTATCTGGAAACGGATTTAGCCTTTTTGGTTTTTTAGAACATGATTCTGGAAAGTTAGATCTAGGCTTTGTTTCTTTAAATTTAATGATTGTTTTTCTAGTGTTATTATTTTTAGAGCACACCTATGCTTATCGTAAAAAATTTATTAAAGAAAAAGAATATGAAAACACTGGGTTTATAAACGAAGGGTTAAGTTTTAGCATTAGAGTATTTATTCAACAATTTATTACTATTGGTTTGTTTGCTTTAATAAGCTTAATGCATATTGACACTATTTCTATGGTTATTATTATTTTATTTAAAACCTTAATAGATGTTTTTAGTTATCTGTTTAATAGAATATGGGGAGGGTTAAAAAATAAAATTGAAGGACAAGGTTAAAACTTTATAAGTACCTATTTAATAATAGAATTAATTAGAAAAATAAGAGAATGACACATCAAGAAATTTTGCAAAAAGTAGAATGGAAAGACCTTAGGAATTTATCTGTTAAAGAAATGTTGATTGAAAACAATTTAACAATTCCTTGGTTTTTAATATCCATGTCATTAGCATATTTTGGGTATTATTGGATTGCATTGCCGTTTTCTGGTTTTTTCTTTTTAACAGGATTAAGACAAGTACATAATGGATTTCATAATTCTTTAGGTACAAATAAATTCTTGACTTGGCTATCATTGTATATCAATAGTATTTTAATGATATCCTCAATTCACGCAATAAAATTCAATCATATAAGGCACCATAAATATTGTTTAACAGATAAGGATTACGAAGGTAAATCTGCTGGAATGACATGGTACGGAGCAATTCTTTATGGACCAATACACATGTTTTTAATTCATAAAGTAACTTTGCAAATTGGTAATAAAAAATATGTTCAAAACGTATTATTAGAATTGGTGTCAATTATAACTGTAGTTTCACTGGTAGTATATTTTAGAATAGACTTTTTATTATATCATATATTAGTAATGATTGTTGGAGAGTTTTTAATGGCTTTTTTTGCAGTTTGGACTGTTCATCATCATACTGAAGAAAATCCAAATTTTGCAAGAACACAACGAAAAGGTTGGAAGAATAAAATTACATTTAGTATGTTTTATCATTTAGAGCATCATTTATTTCCTGCAATACCAACAATTAAACTACAAGAGTTAGCTGATAGAATTGACCAAGCCATACCAGAACTTGAAAAGAAACAAACCTTTTAATAGTATCGATTGAGAATGAAAGAGCTTATTAACCTACATAAATACAATTAGTGAAATTGAAGAAAGCACGTTTGAAGAATTACTAAAACTTTTAAACCATTGCAATTAAATAAGAATGATTTTTTTGTAAAAGAAGGTAATTGTGCACAACAAATAGGGTTTTTAAAAAAAGGAATAATTAGGGCGTTTTTCTTAAATGAAGAAGGTAAGGAATATAATAAACAATTTTTTATGGCTCCTTCTATAATCGGAGTTTATTCTTCTCTAATTACAAAACAACCCGCTAAAATAGCTCAACAAGCTTTAACTGATTGTGAAATTTTAGTAGCAAATTATGAAGAATTAGAAAAACTATATAATAAATTTCATGACTTAGAAAGATTGGGAAGAAAAATAGCAGAATATTATTTTTTAGAAAAAGAAGAAAAAGAAATTCAAATGGCTTTATTAGATGCAGACAAAAGATATTTAATTATGAGACAAAAGTTTCCTAATATAGAAGCTATTATTCCTCAATATTATATTGCGTCTTATTTAGGTATATCACCAACACAATTAAGTAGAATTAGAAGAAAATTGAAAGATTTTTAATTTATTTACATATGTACATGCAAAAGCATAAGGAAGTACCTTCCTTTGCAATAGAAATGATTTAAAAAGAATGTCTTTTTAAATTATAAAACAATCTTTGTATGAACCGTATTTTATTATTTTTTTTAATCGCTGTTTTTTCCATTTTTTTAGGAAGTCAAATAACAGAAGGATTTTTATTAGTTCCATATTGGAAAACATTATCTAAAACAGATTTTTATGAATACCATTCTAAGTTTGGACCAATAATAAGTGAATTCTATACAGTTTTAACTATTATAGCAGTATTAATACCTTTAAGTATTAGTGTTTATTGCTTGTTTAAAAAATCTCACGCTTTAAAATATTCAGTTATATCCTCTTTTTTTGCTTTTCTAATAATAATCATTTTTTATGCTTATTTTAAAAATACCAATCAAAAATTTCATGAAAATGCATTTAATACTAGTCAATTAAAATTGGTATTAGAAACATGGGGAGATTGGCATTGGGTAAAGGTAGTGTTAGAAATACTGTCTTTATTTTTCCTTATTTTATCTTTTAATATTTTGAGTAATAAAAAGCGGCCAGACGATAAAAGCTTAATCTAAATATTGTATTTTATCCAAAAAAACTATGAACTGGGTTTTAGGCTTTGTATTTATTTCCGTTATTATATTCCTAATTAATAATTACTCGAAGAAAAAAAGAATTAAGAAGCTTAAGAAAGAGTTAATCGAAAATTGGGGAAATTCCAAAAAAGAAGAATATTATAATTTTTATGTTATAAGTAGTTATTTTGAAAATAACAAACATAAAAATAAAGCTTTTCATAGACTTTCAGAGAAAGTTAAAATAGATTTAGATATTAATGAGATATTTAAATTTATTGATAGAACATCTTCTAAAATAGGACAACAATACCTTTACTTTAAATTAAGAACGATATTAAGTGTTGAGAGATTATTAAAATTTGATTCTTTAACGAAGGTTTTTGAGACAAATAAAATTCTTAGATTAAATTGTCAAGTCCAATTATCAAAATTAAACTCGAATGATTCTTACTATTTAGAAGAATTAATACATGGAAAATAAATTGACAAACCTAAAGTATTATGGCTTGTTAAACTATTATCAATTTTATCATTAGTTTGTTTATTATTAACTTTTAGATATCCTGTTTTTTCTTTGTTTTTAATTCCGATTTTTTCTCTTAATGTATTTTTTCATTATAAAAATAAGGGAAATATTAACTACTATTTAAATGGAGTAAATCAATTGTCTAAAAGTTTAAAAGTTAGTAAAAAACTTGCTGATAATCCTGAAATAAAAGCACATTATAAAGAGCTGTCATTTTTTAAAAGAATTGATTTAATTAAGTTTAAGGCAGAATTTATTGGGTTTGATAGATATACAAAAAATGAGTACACGTTCTTATTATGGTTCCCTATTGAATTAATTAAAATACAATTTAATTTAGAATATATTATTTTTTTAGCTTCATCGATTCCGTTATTAAAGAAAAGAAGAGTATTGAAAAAATGTTTCTTTTTATAGGTGAGATTGATTCTGCAATATCTATTGCTTCATTAAAATCTAATGGAAATTTGATTTGTGAACCAAAGTTTACGGTAAATAAAGAAATTATTTCAAAAGATATTTATCACCCGTTAATTAATAATTGTATTACTAATGATTTAAATTTAAAGAATAGTAGTATGTTATTGACAGGTTCCAATATGTCTGGAAAAACTACATTTATAAGAACAATAGCTGTAAATAGTATTTTAGCGCAAACTCTAAATGTTTGTTTTGCAAAAGAATATTCGGCACCTTTTTTTAGAGTTTATACATCTATAAGAATAACAGATGATCTACTCGATAATACAAGTTATTATCTAGCAGAAGTTTT
>CALISK010000129.1 GCA_938041625.1 uncultured Tenacibaculum sp.
AGTTGTTCTAAACTGCAAAGGAGTATGATTTGTTGTGTTCTTTTTAGTAGAAAACACCAACCAGTCATTATAATTATCCCAATTGGTGTTCATGTAGTTCCAAGTAAGAGAATCTTTTCTATTTGTACTAAGTAGTTTGTCCAAAACAATATATTTAGTAACGTCATTCTTAGGGTGCATTTTCCATTGTTTTAATTCTCCTTCAAAATCAACAAAATTCATTTTATCTGTTTTAGCAATCATTAAAACGTGCTTAGCAGTAATAGCATATGTTTTATGATTATAATCAACAAGAAAACCATTAGAAGCATTCGCATTATTAAATTTAGAATTTATAAAAGAAACATTATTAATGAGTCCGATGGGAGTGTTTTTTAACATTTTGGTAGTAGAACAACTCATCATTGTAATTAAAATTAAAAGAATGCTTATCGTTTTAGTGAATTTCATTATTAAAATGGTTTTAATATTATGTGATAAGCGAATATAGAAACGAAAAATACGTACTCTGGTAAAAATAGAAGAATAACGATTAAGTGTATATAAATAATAAATAAAGGTTCCTTTTAAAGAAATTTATGAGATTACGAATAAAAGAGATAAAGCTATCATTGACATTTTTCATATTATTCTATAACAAGTAATTAATTTTTGTCTGGTTTAATATAGTCGAAACCTATTCATAATTCTTTAATTACCTCTCGACTGCGCTCGAGGAGACATTTGCGTATGTCATTAATGCTGCTTGAAAAAAAATAGAGTCTCGATTAGACATAATTTAAGATGTTAATCTTTTAAATTTATATACAGTAAAAAGCTATTTATATACAGAAGAAGAAGAAATAGCAATTAGTTTAAGGAAGCAAACGTAATTTTACTATATTCCAAAAATGAATTTTAATTTTAAAAAAACAGGGAAGCATTTTCTTTTTTGGATAGGGATTTTCCTGTTTTATATATTCTCATCTACAGATCCTAATTTATTTGAACAAACCATCATAACTACTTTATTAAGAATTCCTTTATTAATATTAGCTGCCTATGCATTTAACTATTGGCAAGTACCTTATTATTTAAAACAAAAAAAGTATGTTCTTTTTGGAGTTTCAATGATTTTTATGATTGGAGTATTGGTGATATTATCTCGATTTGTAGGATATTATTATTTAGATCAGTTTTGTGCAGAAGGACCTTATCCTTTAATAAGTTTTGTAGACTTTCCTTTTTATATGATGTCGTTTCATTTTCCGGCTTTAATTATGTATTTCTATAAGATTAATAAAGAACAAGAATTGAGAAAAGATAAAATTCATGAATTAGAGAGAGAGAAAATAGCAACAGAACTTAAATACTTAAAAGCACAATTAAATCCACATTTTTTATTTAATACCTTAAATAATTTATACTCTTATATCATTACAAAATCACCAAAAGCACCAGATATGGTATTACAACTTTCAGGTATTTTAGATTATATCTTATATAAGAGTCAAAAACCATTTGTTCCTTTACTAGAAGAAATAAAAACAATAGAAAATTATATTGCTTTAGAAGAAATAAAATACGGAGAAAGATTGAAAGTTAGTTTTAAAAAGAATATAGCTAACGAACAGCAAAACATAATTCCACTTTTATTATTATCGATTGTAGAAAATGCTTTTAAACATGGCGTAAGTGGAAGTGTTATTAAGCCAGAAGTAAAAATAAGAATAACTCAAACACCAGCTATTATTAATTTTGAGGTTTGGAATACAAAATCGAATACAGAAAAAGAAAATAAAACAGATGCTTATAAAAGCGGAATAGGGTTGACAAATATTAAAAGACAGTTAGATTTAGGATATCCAAACACGCATACTTTTGAAATAAAAGAATCGGATACCTCTTTCAACTTAAAACTATCTTTAAAAATTGATTAATATGGTAAAATGTGTATTAATAGATGATGAATCTCCGGCAATTGATTTATTAAAAAATCATATAGAAATGCTGGCTAATATTGAAATTCTTGCAAGTTGTTACAGTGCAATTGAAGCTTTTGAAGTATTGAAAAAAGAATCGGTAGATTTATTGTTTTTAGATATAGAAATGCCTGTTTTAAAAGGATTAGATTTTCTGAAAACCTTACAAAATCCGCCTAAAGTAATTATAACAACTGCTTATAGAGAGTATGCTTTGGAGGGCTATGATTTAGACATTGTAGACTACTTATTAAAACCGATTTCTTTTGATCGGTTTGTAAAGGCAATGGATCGTTATTACGAAAGAAATACAGTCAGAATAGAAAAAGAAATCCCTAAGGCAGAAGAAAATGCTTCTTTTTTATATGTTAATGTAAATAAGAAACACATTAAAGTAGTTTTTGAAGATGTTTTATATATTGAAAGTTTAAAAGATTACGTGCGTATTCACACTAAAAGACAAAAATTGGTGGTAAAAAGTAATATTGGTAAAATAGCGACTCAATTGCCAAAAAGTAAGTTTTTACGAACGCACCGTTCTTATATGGTTGCTATTCAAAAGATAACAGCTTTTACGCATAGAGATATTGAAATAGGAGAAATAGAGATTCCTATAGGTAGCAGTTATTACAAAGAAGTTTTTAAAATTTTATCCTCCGATATTTAGATGCGTAGATACTCTTTATATTCGTTTATATACAAATCCTCTACTTTCATAAACGCCTGCTTTTTTATCTTCTAGTTTAGCCATATCTAATAAAAAAACAAATAGATATGTATAGTATTAAAACGATGGCAATACTTATTATTTTACTAAGTGTTATTTCTTGTAATAAAGAAAAAACAGAAAGAGAAATTGAAGATGAATTTGTAAAAAAATATGCTCCCAAAAATTTAAAAACACATGGTTTTACATTGGCTGTAGATTCTAAAATTTCTGAAGTACATCAATTGTTTAACGATTTAGAAGCTAATTTTTATTTCTATGGAGATAAAGAAGAATTTAAGAGAAAAGCAGCTAGAATTATA
>CALISK010000130.1 GCA_938041625.1 uncultured Tenacibaculum sp.
GCTCCAATATTTTTAGAGCTTTTTAAAATGAATTGACGTAAATCTTCATTCGCTTTTTCTAAATCAACCTTTCGTAAATACATCATGTGTCCGCTTCTATATCCTTTAAAAGACATTCTGTTTTTTAATTTACCACTAGGATCAATTTTACCCATGGTATATTTTGCTGCAGAATAGGTAGTTGCTCCATCATAGTAACCAGATTGTACTAGAAGATGTAAATACGGATTTTCAGCCATTGCTTTACGAAGGTTTTCTCTAGAGTTGTTATTCGTAAAATCCCAAGGATGAACAGGACCAAACATATTGTATTTTACATCTGTTTTAAATTTCAAAACATTTTGTGTGTAATAGTTTACAGCAGGTGTAAAAGAATGTAACCAAGAAACTAGCTCAGGGCTATAATCTGGTCTTGTACCAGTTTCTTTTCTATCTAATCCTAAATATCGACTATCTAATCTACCAATCGTTTTTCCTTTTGTATTTCGTAATAATTCTTTCCAGAAATATGAATTAGGAACTTCTAAATTTTGTTGTAAAATAACTTCTTTTTTAATACCCGAATAATAGGCCATTTTTTCTGCAATAGCATTTTTTTCAGTTTCACCAATATATCCACCTTTAGCTAAGGCAGGTAATAATTTGTTAATAGCAAAATTTTCAGCTTCAGGTAAAATTTCTAAGAGGTCTTTTTGTTGTAGTTGAGTAGGTAATTGTTTGTGATACCAAGCAGCTGCAGTAAAGTAAGGGAAGTTTACAGCATAATCTTCAGAACCTCCAGTACGAATTACTTTATAATCAGCAGGAGAAACCATAATAACTCCGTTTAAATACATCCATTGTCTACTTTGTAATTCGTAAGCTAATTGCATTACACGAGTACCTCCATAACTTTCTCCAATAATATATTTTGGTGATTTCCAACGATTATTTCGAGTAACAAACGTATTTAACCAATCTGCTAAGTATTTAGCATCTGCATTTACACCAAAGAAATATTTTTTATCTACTTTTTCATCCTTTTTAACAACGGGTCTTGAGTATCCAGTATTTACAGGATTTACAAAAACGATATCTGCAACATCTAATACAGAATACGGATTGTCTTTAATACCATAAGGCTGAATAGGGTTTCCTTCATCATCTATTTTTAAAACTTTAGGGCCAGTATAAGCAACATGCATCCACACAGAAGCAGAGCCAGGACCTCCATTAAAAGACATAATTAAAGGTCTGTTTTGTTTATTTTTTATATCAGTTCTATAATAATAAGTATAATATAAAGTAGCTTTTGTATTTCCGTTTTTATCAAATACAGGTTGAGTTCCTGTTTGTGCTTTATAACTAATTTTTTTCCCTTTTACAGTAATTGTATTTGAAGTTACCACTATTGTATCTGTAGGAATTCTTTTGTCTTGAGAAAATAATAGTATAGAGAATAATAATGAAAGGACAGTAATTAGCTTTTTCATTGTGTATTTAGTTTAGTCATTTGGATTCGCTAAAGGTATTAAAACTTATGTAGTTATTAAAACTCGTAATTGTTTTTAGAATTTGATGCGAAGTAGAGAGTAGGTTTGTGCTTTAATTTACCGTTTTGGTAACATGTTATATTTTTTTGATGTTTTTTTTTATTCTCTTTGTTATATAATTACTTATTTAAACTAGTAATTATATAACAATTAGTATGAACCAAAAGGTATAATAACATTATGAGTAATGCAACAGTAATTAAGTCAAAAAAGAAAATAAAAGAAGAAAAGGAGTTAGCAAGAATACCAGGGTGTAAAATTTCTAGTAAAAATAAGTTGATAAAATTTGGAGTAGGGAAAGGTTCAAATTTTGAAGTGCCTATAGATTTTGGAGTAAATTACCCTGGAGTTTTAGCTCCAACAGTACTTTCTTTTTTAAGAGGGGAAGGTAAAAATCAAAATATTTTTATAGAAGGCATCGCTTTTGTAAATAGTGATTATGGAGTAGAAAAGGAGCAATTTGAGTTCTACTATAATTTTACGTACAAATCTTCTGGTGATTATCAATTGAATATTTATATGACTTTTATTCATAGTGATAAGAATAATAAAAAAGGTTTTATTGCATATCCTTTTTTAATGGAATTTTATAAAGGGGCTATAGAATGTAGTGAAAAAGAACCTGTTCCATTAGAAAAAATACAAACAGTAGAATTGTTTGTTGTAAACAGAAACCCAGAAACCTCTAGGGGCACGGTAACTACTGTTAAACCATCAACAGGTACAGACGGTTTTTAAATTAAATTATTCTTAAAAAGCAGTGAAGTTATCACTGCTTTTTGTATTTTAAACTTCAACAAAGGAAGTTTAAAATGTCAAAAACTAGAATTCTCCTATTTTATTTTTTTTTAATTTTTTTTAATTCTATTTTTTCACAAGAAGAAAAAGAATTAAGTCTTTTTCAAGAAGAAATAATAAATAAAACTGATAAATTTTTAGAACATACAAGATTTAAAAAAGTTCGTAATTTTTTTTTGAATAAAGAATGGGACTCAACATTAGTATACGCTGCAAAAGAACTAAACACAATAACAGATAAAAGGAAAGAATTAATCCAATATTATCATTTTTTTAAAGGATTTAGTTTTAAGGAGAAAAAGAATTTTAAAGCAGCTAAAGACGAGTTGTCCTTTATTAATCAATCATTAGTGTTTTATTTATATGTCAAATCTTTTTTAGCAGAAATAGCTTTAGAAGAAAATAATTTTTTAAAAGCTTCTATAATTTTTAAAGAAGTTGAAAGGGAATGGAATGATAGTATTAAAGGGATTGAAATTAGCAATATAAAACATAACATCGGGCTATGTTATTTACACCTAAAAAACTTTAAAGAAGCAGAAAAATATTTAACTAATAGTATACAGTTATATGAAAAGCAAAAAGATACTGTTGAGTTAGTTGGAGTTTATGGAGATATAGCTAATCTATATTATGAGCAATACAAAGATGATTTAGCTATTCCCTATTTTAAAAAAGCGTACGATTTCTCTAAACATGTAGATAATTTTACCTTAAAAAGTAATACCGCTAAAAATATGGCGGTGGTTGAAGAAAATAGAAAAGACTTAACAGCAGCTTTAAAATACAGAAAAGAATATGAACAATGGAATGATTCTTTAAATAATCATAATAAAATATGGGAGTTAGCACAGTTAGAGAAAAAATTAGCAGTTGAAAAAAAACAAAATGAAGTGAATGTTTTAAAGGCTGAAAATAAAGCCGAAATAGCACAACGAAATAGCTTCTTATATACAGCGATCACTTTATTAGCGCTATTATTTGTAATTACTTTTTATTACAGACAAAATATAAAATCTAAAAAAACGATACTTGATCAGAAAGAGCAATTGGATGAGTTGAATTCGACTAAAGATAAATTATTTTCAATAGTGAGTCACGATTTGCGTTCTTCGGTAAATACGCTAAAACTAAGTAATAAAAAAGTGATTAAAAATTTAGAAAAAGAGAATATTAAAGAAGCACATAAATTACTACAACAGAATACCAATATAGTTGGTAGTGCGTATAATTTATTAGATAATTTATTCAATTGGGCACTATTGCAAACAAAACAATCGTATTTTCAAATAAAAGAAATACACTTGTTTTTTGCAGTAGAGCATGTTGCTTATAATTATATTCCCCTTATAAGAGAAAAACAACTTCGTTTTGAAAATTCGGTTTCTAAAACTGTAAAAGTTTTGGCAGACCAGGAATCGCTAAAAATTATTTTGAGGAACTTATTAGACAATGCCATTAAATTTTCAGAGACAAATGGTAAAATAAAAGTATATACAGAAAATAAAGGTTCATTAGTTTCAATAATCATAGAAGATACTGGTGTAGGAATAGATAATGAAACTCGGAAAAAACTGTTAAAAAAGACAATTTCATTAGAAGAACGCAAGCATAAAGATGTAATAGGTTCAGGGTTAGGTTTACAATTATGTAAATCGATGATTCAAAAAAATAATGGAACACTTTCTATTATTAGTGAATTAGGAAAAGGGACAAAAATGATTGTATCTTTATCGAAACCTCTTAGTAATGAATAATGTTAATATCTTAATTGTAGAAGACAATCCTACAGAAAGTGAAGCACTTGTTGAAGTTTTAGAAAGTCATAATTACACCGTAGTTGGTGTGGCTAAAAATTTTAAAGAAGCGTTTACAATGTTTCATAGTAATAAAGATATTGATTTGGTAATTATTGATATTTTTTTAGGAGAGCATCCTGAAGGAATTATGTTTGCTGAAACAATTAATGAACTTCAACAAGCTAAAAAACCTTTTTTATTTTTAACCAGTTCTACAGACAAAGCTCTTTTTGAAAGAGCTAAAGCTACCATGCCATTTAATTATATGGTAAAACCTTTTAATGAATTAGAAATACTTTTTTCTATTCACTTAGCAGTAGAAAAATTTTATGATCAACCAGATGTGTTTACGAGAGATAAACAAGATACTATTGTAACAGAAGAATATTTATATATTCAAAAAGGAAGATCGTTAAAGAAGGTGTTAATTTCTGAAATTATTTTTATAGAAGTTGAAGGACGTTATTGTAATATTATTACCCAAAAAGGAAAGTTTATTATTTTAATTTCACTGACAAAAATCTCTCAATTGTTAAAGCCAAAACTATTTGGCAAAGCTAGTAGAAACTTCATCGTAAATATAAGTATGATTGAAGAAATCTATCCTAATGATAATTTAATAATTTTATCAGGTAATCACCAAGTAACTTTAAGCGATAAATACAAAAACATTATTAAAAAGAATATTGTTTTAAAGTAGTTTACTTTTCTCCAGTTTCATTACAATCTTAATTATACGATGATAATACATACAATAGAAACATAGTTCTATGTAGTGTTTTAACTACTTCATGTCAAAAAATAAATTGAAACGTCTTTTTCGAAATAGTTTTACAGTGTAAGTACTCTTAATTTAATTATAAAATTAGGAAACTTAAGCAACTAAGTATAAAACTAAATAACAAAAGATGAACAAGACTTTTTATTTTTACAAAGGAGATGTAGATTTTACTCCTTATGAATTTGATGAGAGTATTACACTAGATAGAATTAGAAATAAGCTGATAACTTCAGGATTTATGACTTCTTCTGAAAGTAATGACTTTCGATTTATAGACTATCAAAATAAACTACCAGTCTACACAGATATGGTGATAGGAAAGGGTTCTGAAATATATATTCCTCTTAGAGGAATAAATGGACACAATAGTCAAATATATCTTACAGATATTAATAAGCAAAAAGAAACAGATTTAATTGGGTTTAGTACCGATTGGTGGTTTGGTAGACGTATGTCTTGTAAAATGGTGTTAAATACGACTGATCCAGAAGCAAGTAATGCAAATAAAGGGAAGTTTCAACCTTTTATGCTAACCAATGTAAAAACTGCAAATCCTAATTTACCTGGAGTAAGTTTAGAAAACGTAGTAGTTTGTGAAAAAGATAGTGTAATACAGTTTGAAATTGGTTCTTGGGCATCTGCTGGGTATGGATATACCATAAAACCTACTTCAGGTGATCCAATAAATAGCTCACCTTTATATAGAACATTTACAAGTTGTCCTAAAGATGGAGGCAATTATGGAAAATCAACATTACGTTGTTATTTTGCTAAAAACGAAGGACGACACAGAAGTACTATTAAAGTAGTAGCCACAGATTCACTTAATTTAGGAGGAGAGACCTTGAATTACATGAAATTTTCTGTAAGAACATGGAAAGTAACTGAATTCAAAGCTTCAGATGGTAAAACATATAAGTGTAACCTTCCACTTTCAGCAGCTTATCAAAAAGATGGAACCATTGAATCTGGAACAATACCGTACTCGAAACTAGTAAATGGAGATGAATCTCCTGTACCTGGTACAGCTATAGAGCCAGGAACAACGGAGCCAACAGGAGATGAATCTGAACAAAATTTCGGAACTATTTATAATGTTAAAGCTAGTCAAAGTCCAGAAAACATTATTGGAGAAGTAATTTTTTATGTATTCGTATTTAAGACAAAGGAAGATGCAGAAGCAGTATTTGGTAAAATGAATAATATAGATCCTTCAATTTGGGAAGGGTAGTGATTTATGAATTATTAGAAGGTTACAAACTAAAATAAAAAAACATGGTTAAAAAAAGCATCAATAAAAACAGCGATATTCAATTAATTCTATTTAAAAAAGCCGGGGTTGAATCAATTTCGTATCCTTTCGATATTAATAGCAAGTTATCAGAAGTAAGAAAAATACTAGAATCTAGTAAGGTAGATAATTTTATGATTAGAGAAGATCATTTCTTATATAACGGGAGTAAAATATTATTATCAACAGAATCACAAATTGAATTAAAAGTATTATTAAGCGAAGATAGCATGGTAGCTATAGGGGTACTGGAAACTTCAGATCCACTTGACCCACTAGATGGGGTACAATATTATATGGATTTAAGTACTACAGAAAAACTTTCTCTTTTTGAAAATGTTCAAATTTTTAACGGATTAACATTTGACCCTGAACAAGGGTTTAGAAAATCGTTTAAAAAATTATATTCATGGAAAGAAGGGAAATTTCCAGATGCTCTAGTTCCAAGAGTTCTTACAGAAGTAGAGTATAAAGATTCATATTCTAAACTCACACATTCGTTGCAAGAAACAAATACAAATAGTGGTTCTGTATCACTAGCAGGCCCCACAATAGGAGGAGAAGCAGAATTTGAATTCGAACAAATTAAAAATCAATCAAGTAGTGAAGTAACTCAGTATATAACTGGTAAATTTTTAGTAAGAAAAGTAGCTTTACAAGTAGATTTAGAAAATTATCAAGCATCAGAAGATTTTAATAACGCAATTCAAGAAGTACTACATAAATATTCTGATAATGATTTTAAAACATGCAAAGCTGTAGTGGAAGTACTGAATGAATACGGGTATTATATACCTCAAGAATATAATTTAGGAGGCGCACTTTTTTCAAGTGATTCTACTACAATTACAGAATATAGTGAATCGGAAACTAATAGACAGGAGTTCGGAGGTTCGTTTAAGGCAGCGTTTACAGGTATAGGTGGGGGAGCTTCCTATAATAATGCTTCGGGAAGTACAGAAACTACAATGCAAACAGATAAGTTTCAGATAACATCTTTATTACAAATTGGTGGAAGAGCGGGTACTTCTAATGATTACAGTGAATGGGCAAAAACACTCGATAAAGCTATTTATTGGGGAGTAGCAACATTTGATGAAATGTTACCTTCTGTAGCTATATTAAGTAGTGCAGCTAATATGAATAAAATCATTAATTTGTTTGATAAGTATAGTTCGTATCCTGGAATAGTTGAAGTACAACCACATATTAACTTATTGGATTATGCAACTGCTATTCAAAACTTATATAATCCTTGGGGGTAATATTTTTAAATTGGGAAAGAGGTGAAATGATTTATCGCTTTCTCAATTTTTAATAACTACACCATCTTTCATTACTAAAGTTCTATCTGCCATTTCTGCGAGATCTTTATTGTGAGTAACCAGTACAAAAGTTTGACCAAATTCATCACGAAGTTTAAAGAACAATTCATGTAGGTTTTTAGCAGCAGTAGAATCTAAATTACCAGAAGGTTCATCTGCAAATATTACAGAAGGATCATTTATTAAGGCTCTAGCTACAGCAACTCTTTGTTGCTCTCCTCCAGAAAGTTGGTTGGGTTTATGATCAATTCTATGAGACAAACCCAAAAAATCTAATAATTTTTTAGCTTTAGTCTCTGTTTCATTTTTTCCTTTTCTTCCTATATATGCAGGTATACAAACATTTTCTAAAGCTGTAAATTCTGGTAATAATTGATGAAATTGAAAAATAAAACCAATATGTTGATTGCGAAAAGAGGAAATCTCTTTGTCTGATAAATTTTTTATAGAGTTAGTATTAATACTTAATTCGTAATTTATGTCTTTTTGAGGTTTATCCAACGTTCCTAAAATTTGTAATAAAGTTGTTTTTCCAGCCCCAGACGGCCCAACAATAGCAACTATTTCTCCTTTTTTAATATGAAGATTTACTCCTTTTAATATTTCAACGTCTCCGTAATATTTATGTATATTTTTACCTACAATCATATTATAATTTCAATACGGCTAATGTAGAAAAAAGAAATCAGATTAGTTTGCTCTAATCTGATTCTTACTGTTTTTAAAAAAGGAAGTTTACAGATATTTAATACGAAAATTGGATAGTTTTATAGTAGTTTGTAAATTATCAATATATTCTTAAGCTAAGTTTTTATTAGTGAATTTTTATAATTTTCGTTTTATGAATTTGATATATATAATTCGTATTTGGGTTGAATATTTTAAAGCTTCTAGTGTTTTATTGCCTTTTTATGTTTAAATTTTAATTAAAGGTTGTTTTTTATTTTTTTAATTTGCTTTTTTTTAGTGAGGTACGTAGGTTTTTATGAATGTAAAACATGCTTTTTTAGTTTTTTAAGTTAAATTTGCGCCCACAAAAATTTTAATTATTATGAAAAACATTAAATTATTTAAACTAGCATTTTTAATAATGTCATTTTTTCTACTTCTCAATTGTAGTGATGATGAGGTAGTTAAAGAAGAAATAGAAAAAGTAACATTTTCAAATTTTACAATAACGGCATCTTCAGGAATTAATTCTTTAATTTTAGATTGGGAAGATGTTACTGTATCTAATAAACAAAAAGTAACGTACGATGTTTATTTAAATGAAACTTTAAAAGAAGAAAATTTAACTAATTCTACATTTACATTAAAAGATTTAGAAGCAGATACTGAGTATTCTGTAAAAGTAAAAGCAAAAGATGAAGGTAGTAATTCAAAAGAAGTAAAAGAAAGTTTTAAAACAGCTTTAAAACCTGTACCTACAGATGTTACAATTACATCTAAAGATATCAAAAATTCATCATTTACAATTGATTGGACAGCAGCAGTTGTAGATGGAGATAAAGGAGTAGTATATGATATCTATTTAGATGATACTAAAGTGGCATCAGATTTAGAGGTATTAACATATACTTTTGTAGATTTAGAAGCAGAAAAATTATATAATGTAAAAGTTATAGTAAAGTCTAATGAATTTGAGACAACATCAACTCAAATTATAGAAGTTACTACATCAACTAAACCAGTACCTTCAAATGATTATATAATTGCACTTAATAATATAGAGGCTTCTTCGTTTACAATTGAATGGGGAGAAGCAACTATAGAAGGAGATAAAGGAGTGGTGTATGATATCTATTTAGATGATGCTAAAGTGGCGTCAGATTTAGATGTATTGACTTATACTTTTACAGATTTAGAAGCAGAAAAGTTATATAACGTGAAAATTATAGCAAAGTCTAATGAATTTGGAACAACATCCACTCAAGTTTTGGAAGTTACTACATTAGCTAAACCAGTACCTTCAGATGATTATATAATTGGGATTAATAATGTAGAAACCTCTTCGTTTACAATTGAATGGCAACAAGCAACTATAGAAGGAGATAAAGGGGTGGTATATGATATCTATTTAGATGAGGTAAAAGTAGTATCAGATTTAGATGTATTGACCTATACTTTTTCAGGTTTAGAGGCTGGAAGATTATATAATGTAAAGCTTATAGCAAAGTCTAATGAGTTTGGAACAACATCTACTCAAGCTTTAGAAGTTACTACAAAAGATGGGCCTTTACCAAATGATTTTACTGTTACATTAGATGATGTAAGTACAAGGAGTGCGAGAATTTCATGGACTTCTTTAACGATTGATGGAACAGGAGGAGTTTTTGCAGATGTATACATAAACGGTAGAGAAGAGGCTAGGGGGCTTACATCAGTAGGTTATGTTTTAACAGGGTTAGCACCGAATACAAACTATACAGTTAAGGTTGTTGCTAGAAGTTCAGAATATGGAACAACTTTAGAAAAAGAGATTTCATTTACAACAGAATCATT
>CALISK010000131.1 GCA_938041625.1 uncultured Tenacibaculum sp.
ATTTTCTCTCTTTTCAAATGATGATAGGTCTTCTTTTGTTCTATTCCTTATCGTTTTCCATTTATTGATTAATTCCTGCTCTTTTTTTGGATTCGCAATTACTTTTTTTAATGGAGCAATTGCATTTAACTCTGGAAAATCAATATAATGTGCTGGTCCTATTTTTGTATCATTTGTTATGATATTTTCTAATAATTCACGTTGCCAAGATACATCGCAAGGGAAACACTCATTAAATAAAAAGAAGTAATAGGCGTTTCCTAAAATATTTTTGAGCCCTTTTTCTAATTCATTTCGCAATCCTGAATTATTATGTCGTTTAAACAAATTAACCATAGCAGTAACAGCCTTTATAGTACCATTTTCTGTTAAATAAGCTGCGGCTATTTTTTTAATATTCATATTTGGATGTCCTAACAAAGGAATGACCAAGTCTTCTAGTGAAGTGTTTTTTAATACTGTTAATGCAAGTAATGCTTGTCTAAGTGTATAAATATTTTGCGTTGTATTAAGTACTTCTTTAAGTTGTTTTATAGCTGTATTCGTATTTATTTGTCCTAAATAAGAAATATAGAATTTAATTACATGAGGATTCGTAGAAGCTGCAAGTATAGCTAACTTTTCTACAGGAAATTCTTTCGGAATTACTTCTGAAATATAGTTTAAATAATAGGTTGCATCAGTTTCACTTAATGGAGTTTCAAATTGTTTTAAGAGTGCTTCAGTAAGAACTGTATTTACTGCGATTTTCTGATTGCTTTTTTTCGTTCTTATCTTATGTTGATCGTACCCTCTATTTACTATTTTCTTAGATGCTTCCCATGCTAAATTTATTGCTATAGATTCCCATTCTAAGCTAGAAGAAACGGAATTCATTATTCCTATTTTTTTTATAATAGGATCTAATACTTTTAATGTACCTAATTCGCCTAACTTTTCTATTCCATATTGTAGGGTATCTATTTCTTCTTCCTCTAACATTTTCAGCAAATAAGATTCATTTTCTACTGATACTGCTACATGAAGGTTTGGTAAATTAATATGTGGAAGTTTATGCCTTTCTAAATAGTTAATAATAACTTGTTGATCTGGAACAAGATCTACTAATAGTATAAGAGCATCTTTTTCAAAAGAAGGAATGTTTTGTTTTACTGTTGCATTAAACTCGAGTAATTCTTTTAAATAAAGAATTGTTTTAGAACCTCCTACATATTTTAATGCCTCTAAACATATTTTAGGATAATGCTGTATGTGTAAAAGAATATAAGAGGCTGCTTCTATTATTTGTAGTTCAGATATAGTATCTAATAAAATCGTTAACTCAGTTCTATTTTCTACTTCTTTTAAATGTACTACTATTTTTTCTCTTGCGTAAGAAGTGTTTAACTCTTCATATAATTTTATCTTCTTTTGAAAATCAAAATCATTACTTTTTATTGAAAGATTGAATAGTTCTTTTTTTAATTTATCATCAGCTAATTGAACTAATTGCTTAGCAGATATAAATTCATATTCAAAATAGTGTTGTATTATTTCTGCTATTCCTTTTTTATTAATGTGTATACCTTGATTAGCTCCTTTTAACAAACAATCCAACCAATCTGAACTATAAGTTGGATATAGTATTAAATATTCTGTTAATGTATTCATTAACGATGTAGTTAATGGTAAAAAAGAAAGTATTGCTCGTTTCGATTCTAATTGCCAACTTTTACCTTCGATAACCTCTTTAAAAATGCGATTATTTCCCCATACGCCTAATGTTTGTAATGCAAGATGTTCATATACTCCTCCTCTTTGCATTACTTTTCTTAAACTCACTTCAGGAATCATTGAAAAAACAAAAGGGTATTTTTTTATCAGTTCACATGTTGAAAATACTATTTCATATGCTGTGGATGTAAGAAGATAGTGTAATACATCTTCACATATCTCATAAGTGAGTTTGCTATTTTGTATTCCTTTTTCTAAAAGTATTAGTATTTCATTGTCATATATCTCGTTTTGTAACATAAGAGTTTGCAATACCCCTTCTAATTGTTGGCGTGTATTGCAGTTTATATCTCGTAACGCATTTTTAATTTGATACCTTGTATTATTAGTTATTGCCTCTTCAGGAGTAATCATTAATTGGCTTATCAACCAATAATGAGCTACTACAGGTATTAATTTGGTGTTTTTTAACCAATAGACATTTTGTTCTTTACTTCCATGAATACTATATACTTTACTTAATTCTACTTGAATTTCATATTCATAACTACTCAATCTTTTAAAAAAAGGAATAAATATCTCTGAAATAAATAAAGGATTTGGTGCTTTCTTTTTTACCAAATAACAGAGTAATGATACATCTGTTTGTTTTTCTTTTGCAAGTTGAAGTAGTGTGTTCTTTTCCATTATCATTAATTATTTCGTATAAAATTCATTTAACTTTAAAGGAAATCAATGGGTTTAACTCCATTGTTAAGGTTTTAACACGAGATTATCATTTGAAAGCTGTGTAAAAATTACTGTCCTTTATAAAACTTTATACTATTAACAAATATAAATAAAGATTGATATAATTTTATTTTCATCATTAATAAGCTGGTTTAATCGCTATCATAAACAGTATAAAGACAAAATATAAAAACGGGATTGTACTAATAAAAATCCAAATTAAATTATTTTTTGAATCAGGTTTATTCTCTGAAATCAAAAAAATAGTATTTAATAATGATGAAAAAATTAAACCTAAAAACATCAATAGTGAAATCATTTTACCATATTGGTAAATCCAAATGATTCTACCTCTAAATGGCTCAACTAAATAAGATAAAGTCATTGAAAATAACCAAATCAAAACAATTAAAAGACCTCTTTTTCTAGTTGAATTTATGTTTTTTAATATAATTTTCATTTCTAAATTCTATAATATCTGATACAAACTCGTATCATTAAGATCAGTAACTTTATATTCTGTAGGATCATTTTCTTCTAAAATAGGTTCTAAAACACAAAGCACAGTAGTTTTCCCTTTTATATAAAGTTTGTTTCCTTTAATTTTACTTTTCCAGCGGTATTTTTCTATCGGAATTTTTAAGTTGTATAATATCTCTGCCATTTCTGAATCTTCCGAAACCCAATCCATAATAGCATCTTTATCTTTTAATTCAGGTATTTCTGATGGATTATCAAAAGTAAACTCCCAATCTACCGGAATATTAAACTTGTAACTGTACACTTTACCTAAAGTAGTTTCCTTTCTTGTTTTTAATGCTGTAAGCCAATTAATAGCTGTTTTGGGATACTTTACTTTAAACTCTTTAGACAATGCTATAGGTCCTGGAGATTCTGCTGTTGGATAATATCCATAGTATGGCTTTGCTAAATAATGTCCGGCATATTTACCTCCAAATACATTAAAAAAAGAGGATGCTATTATTTTTGGCGTTTTTTCTGTAGTGAACAGTCCTTTTAAAACTTGTAATAAGGCTTTATTTTCTCCCAAACCACAAGAATGGAAAATAACTTTTGTTGTATTTGTTATTGCGCTATTTAAAGTTGGTATTTTATGTTCATTTCTAGCTTTTTCTAATGTTTCTAATGTAATACGTTCTCCTTCTTTTATTGTTTTTAAAGACATTCCTAACCAAGAATTACTATGACTAACAATATGAATTTTATCATAGTTTTTTGTCGTTTTTTTATTGAGATAATTAATGATTTCAGCTATTGAATATAAAGTATCTACTACTTTTATCTTTTGTGCTTTAAAATAATCTTTAGCATTATTATAGTACTTATTATCTCCTTCATCATAGCCAGCTATAAACACGATTGATGCTGTTGATCTTGGAATTAATTCTATTGTTTTTTGTGTCTTAGAAAGTGGCTTATTACAATCTAAAGTTAGAATTAAAGTTAAGAGGATAAATAGGTACTTGTTCATAACACTATTTTTATATATTATTTTAATAAAATCTATTTAGGTTTTATATCGCTTACTATTAATTTTTCTATATAAAATTCATTCAACTTCAAAGGTAGTCAAGGATTTAAACCCCTTGTTAAGGTTTTAATGGAGAATTATAATTTGAAAATGAATGATATTACTTCTTCTTTAAAGCTACAAATTAGATAGCTAAAAATGTATTTATAATTAGTTTTTATCAGTGTCTAAATACGTTATTGGCTCGCTATTATTAAACAGATCATCATTCCACACTAAACTTTGTAAAAGTTCAGTACTCTTAACCTTTCTAATATCTTCTGTATAAGTAACCTTTGTTTTTAAGATCATATTTTCTTTACCAAATGTCTGTCCTGGAAATATGTATTGTATTTCAGAAATTGTTTCATCACAATACGTGTTTTCTATTTTTGGTAATGAAATAAAATCATTTTCATCAGTTACCATAAAGTAATAAGTATCCGTATGTCCACAACATGCACTATAATTCGTATCTATTCGAATAACCTCATTAACATCTTCTAAAGTAGGATTTGATAAAACACGAATATTAATATTATCAAAAGTATCTAAATCAGAAACATGTATTGTTCCTATTTTTGTAGCATTGTTATCTGCTGTTACTATATCTAAAAGTGCAGTATATTCTTGTTGCTTTGTACCTATTTTATTTACAATAGTATATTTATTGGTTTTTATAAATTTTTGAGCTTTTACAAATTGAAAGCTAAAAGTTATAATTAAAATAATGATTATATTTTTCATGATGTATTTTTTAGTTTATTGTTCTTATTTACATCAAAATTAAGGAGGAAGTAAGTACTAATTTAATCGCTTTTAGAATTCGTTAGCTCTAAAGTAGAATTCGTTTATATATTGTAACTGGTTGTTTTATTATCCTTGTTTATGTATATAATATTGATTAAGTTTCCAAGTAGTTAAATAGGTTTTTAAACATCAATTATGTATTGTAAGTAGTTATTCATAATACGATTTTTAAGTACTAACTATGTATTTGAATTTTAACAGGAGTAAACCCAAAAGAGGTAAAATTTAACACACTACTTTCATAAGGTTTTAATTTTATGAACTTTTCTTTAGAGTTTTAAAAATTAATTCTACAAACTGAAAAATCAGAAGTAAATAAAAATATTTACTTCTGATTTTTTAATTATATGTAACCATATTTTTCAATATGATTTATTTTATTGTTACCAAGACGGATTTTAATCCATTAATTGATATTTAAAGAAAAACACATCGACGATTAACACATCTAGATGCAAAATCTATAAAAAAACAATCTTGTCTCCTTTGGCAACCTATAGGGAAACGTATACCTCCATTAATAGATTTTTGTTCTGTCTTATTAAGTGATTTTCCCAATAAACTAACATTTTTTAACATATTCTTAAATTTTTAGGTTAATAGCTTCTAAAATAATAAAAAAATATTAAACTAGATTTATTTTTTTGTTAGTTAATATTAAATTGGAGCTATTAATTCTTTTCTAATTCTTCTTTATAAAATATTTTTCAATTTCCATAATTATATAACTTGTTTCTTATATTAAAAGAAAAACCCGCAAAGTTTTTAGGCTTCACAGGTTTACTTCCCTTCTCAATATATTTTTAAGGTTTTAATATGAAATCATCTTTTTAAAGTTAAGGTCATACTTTTATTTATACGCAATGTTTTTGCAGATGCGTTTGAAAGTTCTTTAATTATTGGATATGCATATACCCATTTTCCTTTTTCTAATACTTCAACACGTATTATTTTACCTTCCCCATTAAATCGAATACGTAAGCTTTTGTACTTTTTTAAAAATTTAGTTACTAATTTTGAGTATAGTACTTTAAATTCCATTTTAATTTTTCTTTTATCAGTTTTCGATATACTTTCATGAATACTTATAGTAAAAGACTTTTTGAACTTTGTTTTTTTAGACACTTTGGCTGCTGCACCAACTGCTGAATTATTTACATTCTTTGGCATTGGTAATAGTTGCTTTATAGTTTTTAAGGCTCCCGATTTATTTACAGAAGCTTCATCTACTGCAACGAAAGAAGTATAATTAGTTGCTAAATTATATTTTAGTCCTAAAGCAATCACTTGTTGTTTTACATCGTCACGAAATAATTTACTATAATCATCTAATTCTTCTATTTTTTTTCTTGCCCATAGATAGCGTAATGCTTTGTTCTTTTTACTAACATTAGCAGATGATATTTTTAATTTTTGTTTAAACCTTTTTTTTCCCTTGTATCCTGTAATTGTGATATGTCCTTCTGGTTTACCTTTATATTTTCCATAGACTAGTATTGGTCTTCCTGAAAAAACATCTGGAATACTACCAGGGGCTACATCATAAACTTCAAAGCCTTTTGTTTTAATTTTTATTTGTGTTAATAAAGGACTTGCTATGTATTTTTTAAAAGTTTTAGCTACTTCTAAAGCTTCTTTTTTAGAGGTTGCAATGAAAGATTCACTGTTTGATACTTTAGCCATTCCTTCAATTAAATACCTATTAACACTAGAACCTATACCAAAAGTAAACACATTGGCCTGACCTAAATTCTTTGTAATAAGTTCAAAAGCTTCTTTTTCCACACTAATATATCCATCAGTAATAACCACCATAGAACGAGCACTACTTGGATCTTTTCGAGGTAATTTATAAGCTGTTTTTAAAGCACTTAATAACCTTGTACCACCACCACCTTGTCCTTCAGAAAGGAATCGAATCGCTTTTTCTATATTTTCCTCGCTAACTTCTAAAGGTTTTTCACTAAAAACAGTAGAACTAGATGCAAATAATTGAACATTAAAAGTATCCGTTTCTCTAAGGTCTAGTAATAAATTACGCATTAATTCTTTTGAAACTTCTAATGGATATCCGTTCATAGAACCTGAAACATCAACTATAAAAAGATACTCTCTAGAAGGAATGTCTTTAAACTTAACTTTTTTTGTTGGTTCCATTTGAAATGCAAAAAAGTTTTCATCTCCATGTTCATATAATAACAGGCCTGACTCTATAGTGTTTCCTCTTAAACTATAATTTAAAATAAAATCTCTATTTCCTGCATTTTCATTGCTCTTAGATAAAAATATGCTTGCTGTCTTTGTATTTGGATAGGTTACATTTACTTGATGACTACTACTATTTATATTTTGAATCATAATACTCGAATTCAATGTTACTTTAATATCGTAATCAAAAGTATCTGAAGTTCCTTTTGTTGTATATGGAGTATTAAAAACTTGTTGACTACCAGTACTCTCTCCTATAAACCTTGGACCAACTACTGCCGGAGCAACAAATTGATAAGCTCCGCTAATAGGTACCAACATTTCTGTATAATAAATATCAATCGCTATTTCATCACCAGGCATAATATTTCCTACATTCATTTGAAAAACATTAGGTCTGCTTTGATCTAATTTTGCAGCTCTTTTTCCTTCGCTTAAAGCTTTTACATATACTTTTTGAGCTTTTTGTTTTTCAAATATCTTTGCATTTATAACACGATCTCCAATAGTCATTTGCATTTTATGAACTGCTGCTTGGGTTGAAAGTGGAAATACATATTTAGCTTCAATAGGTATCGTTCCTTTATTTTGATATACCTGTGTAACTTGTACATGAGCTATCGTTCCTGAAATATCTACAACTGTTTTAGACGATTTTAATGGAATTACTGCGTCTTTAGTAGATACTAGTAAATATGGGCTATCGCTTTTTTGAGCAAAACCTAAGGAGAGAGAGCAAATAAGTAAAAATGTGATTAAATATTTCATGATTTTATTTTTTTAATTCTTGTTATTTCTTTTTCAAATCTAAAACAGAAGGAAAGTTCTTTTAAGGTGCTTTTAGAATTCGTTATAGTTAAACTAGAATTCGTAGTTATAGATTCTTACAGACTATTTGAAAAAGGATGAATTATACTATTCTTATAGGATATTGATACCTCTACTATATAAATTTATTCTTCCATTTTGTATAAAAATTCATGGGAAGCATATTTATATAAATAAAGGTTTGGCTTGCTATTAAAAAACATTATGTTTTAATTTTAAAACAAATTATTAAACTTTAATTAACATTATTAAATACTATATGATGAAAAATTAACATAACTTGTAAAAAAAAACAAGCTAAAAACTAAAAAAGTTAAAGAAATAAAGAATTGCAACTTCTTATTATTTAGCATAAATATTACAATAATTTAAAATATATATAAAATTCTCTCGAGGGATAGACATAAACTTTGGATGTCTTTAATTAACCAAAGAATTATTAACTATTAAATTTTTAAATTTTATGAAAAAATCAATTTTAAATCTAGGCAAAACTTTAAACAAAGTAGATCAAAAAAAAATTAATGGAGGTCGTCATGATGATGGAGCTTATCCAAATTGTGGCACAAAACACTGTAATGAGCAAAAAGGTTTTATTTGTAATCCTCAAGGAAATTGTGATTTTTTGGGACACTGGACATAAAAATCAAAAGGTTGTCTAAATAATTAGACAACCTTTTTTATTTTTAATAAAAATTTATTTTTTTGTTTTTCTCTCTCTTTTTACAATCTATTTTTTTAATTTCAAACTAGTATAAGAATTTTAAGAAAATGACTTCAGAATTTCTTTTAATTATCCTTTTTGAATAACTATTTTAAAAGCATTTTAGTCTGTGTGTATTATTTAATTTTCTAGAACTACTTCTTTGTTTCTTAAATACGCACCAATACTTCCATTAAAAAATCACCTATTATTTAATTTATAACTAGTCAAAAAATCTAAGTTATACACATTTTTTAATTTGATGAAATATTAAATCTTATTACCTCTCCACAATACTTTTTTACCACTAAACTTAATAATCTTATAAAAAAATATTTTTTATTGTAACCTTTTATAATTTTATGACTATATACTATTGAACAACAACCAAAGACTATTTTGAATACGTTAACTGATGAAGATTTAATGCAAAAAGTTTCCTACGGAGATTTAGATATGCTCAAGGTTCTTTTTGAACGCCATCATAAACACATTTTTAATTTTTTATATAAAATGAGTGGAGATAAAATGTTAAGTGAAGATTTAACACAAGATGTTTTCTATAAAGTAATGCAGTATAGAGCATCTTATAACAATGGTAAATTTGTTTCTTGGTTATTTACTATTGCCAGAAATAGCCTTAAAACACATTATACAAGAACAAAAGAACAGCATGATGATATAGAGTTAGAAGGTCATCAGTTAATTGAAAAACAAAATAATGAACAAGAAGAATATTCTCATTTACAAATAGCTTTAAATAAATTAAAAACATCAGATAGAGAATTATTAATCTTAAATCGATTTCAAGAAATAAAATATACTGAATTGGCTGAAATTAAAGGAAGTACGCCAGGAGCTATAAAAACAAAGGTAAACAGGGCTTTACAAAAATTAAGAACTATTTATTTTGAAAATATATAATGATGAAAAAAAATCATATTACAGAGTTAATACCAGAGTATTTAGACGGTCTTTTGAGCGAGTCTAAAAAAGAAGAAGTAAGATTACATTTAAAAGAATGTGAATTATGTTTAAAAGAACTAGAAGAATATAAAACTATTTTTAATGCTTTTGAAGAAGAAAAAGAAGTGATTCCTTCTGAACGTATTAGAACTAACTTTTTTGAACAAATTGAAATAGAAAAACAAAAAAAATCTAAAGTTGTTCCTTTGATTACTTCTACTTCAAAAAAAGAGAAGACATTTTCTTATCTTCTAAAAGTAGCTGCAAGTATTCTGCTATTAGTTGGTGGTTATTCATTAGGGAATTATCAGCAAGAACAAAAAGGGAATTATAAAATAGCGCAATTACAAGAAAAAACTCAAAAAATAAAGCAAACGGCAATGCTTTCTTTAATTGGAAATAAATCTGCAAGTAAAAGAATACAAGGGGTAAATTACATCGATGAATTTTCAAATCCAGATGAAGCTATTGTAGCTGCATTGGTAGACAGAATGCTTTACGATGAAAACACCAATGTCCGTTTAACAGCTGTAGAAGCTTTATCGAATTTTATAACTTCTGAAGAGGTAAAAAATGCATTCATTAAAGCCTTAAAAATAGAAAAGGCTCCTGCAATACAAATCATTATCATCCAGGTTCTGGTTAAAATACAAGAAAAGAAAGCCATAATTCCGATGAAAAAACTATTAGAACAAAATGAAACACAACCTTTTATTAAAGAACAAATTAAATCATCAATTATAAATATTGTATAAACATATAAAATCATGAAAAAAATCATATTATTTATTGTGTTCGCTACCATAGTGAAGCTAACAGCAATAGCACAAGATTATCATCAATCTTTAGAAGGTATAGAATGGGTTAAAATAGAATCTAAAAGCAGTATTATAGTAAAAGCATACGATAAAAATGAACTTTTAATTAAAGCTGGAAATAGAGGCAAAATCAATGAAAAAACAAAAGGTTTAAGACTAGTTGGTGAAGATGGTACTGATAATACTAATATCGGTTTCTATGTAATTAAAGAAGGAAATAATTTAATTGTTAGAAATTTAAAAAAGAATGAGCATGCAATTATTTATTTACCAGCTTCTCAAAACATCTCAGTAAAAACTACTTGGCATGGAGATATTAATATTTTTAATTTCACAAGTGAAATAGAAGCAGCAGCAGAACTAAATGGTAGTGTAGCAATTAAAGATGTTACAGGGCCTATTACTGCTAATAGTTTAAACGGAGAAGTACAAGTATCTTTCTCTAAAGTAAGTCAAAAATCTCCTATCACGATCTATTCTACTAATGGGGAGTTAGAGATTAGCTTACCTAAAAACACGCCTGCAGATCTATCTCTATATTCTACTAATGGCGATATCTATACTAATTTTGATATCAGTACTCCTAGTAAAAAAGGTATGAAATCGGTATCATCAAAAAAAATAAAAGGAACCATTAATAAAGGTGGTGTTAATATCAAATTAAATACAACAAACGGGAATATTTATCTAAGAAAAAGATAAACAGTACTCAATTTAAAAATCAACAAAAATAAACGATTATGAGAATTTTAAATATATCACTTTTATTGGGGCTTGTTTGTCTTAGCATGAACGCGCAAAAAGTCATCGAAAAGAATATTTCTTACAAGAACCAACCTATTACCGTAGATGTAAAATTTGCTTCGTCTATAGAAGTAAAAACATGGGACAAATCAACCGTATATTTTAAAGCGGATATTACTACTAAAGATGGTAAACATTTAGATACTTATAAATTAAATATTAAAGAAAATAATAACAAGATTATTATTACTTCTAAAGCAGGAAAGCTTTTAAAAACATTTCAAAAAGAGTGGTATAAAAAAGATTCAAGCAAAGAGAAAAATTATTTTAATACAAATGAATATTATCAGTTTAATTATGTAGTTTATATACCTA
>CALISK010000132.1 GCA_938041625.1 uncultured Tenacibaculum sp.
AAAACCAATAATAGCTCCTCCAACATGTGCAAAATGCGCTACATTTCCTACTGAATATTTTGTCATTCCAAAAAATAAATCACTTGCAATTATTAAAGGAATAAAGTATTTAGCAGCTATAGGAACAGGGAAAAAGATCATAGCTAACTTTGCATTAGGGAATGCTAAACCAAAAGCTACTAAAATTCCATAAATGGCACCAGATGCACCTACGGCAGGTGCGTTATATAAAGAGTAGAATTCACTCATTGTCTCATGTGAGAGTGTAATTAAAGTATCATTATACCTACCAGTTTTTAAAACTTCCATAATATCTGATGATGATACACCTAAGTTAACTAACTGCTCATAAATACCATCAAATTGATAATAATTTACCAAAGTATAAATTAAACCAGCACCAATTCCTGCAGAAAAATAAAAAAATAAAAATTTATTTTTCCCCCACATTTGTTCTAAAGGAGTACCAAATGCCCATAAACCATACATATTAAATAGAAGATGAAACTCACTACCATGCATAAAAATATGTGTTAGATATTGCCAAAATCCAAAATGCTCATTTTTAGGGAAGTGTAAAGCAAATATATTTGTTAAGTCCAATTTTAATAGCATTGGACCAAAAAATAAAATTACATTTACAATAATTAAATGCTTTATAACTGGAGTTAATTTTTGCATAGTTTATTTATTAAAAATAGTGTCAATTTCTTGTAAAGTTAAGGTTTTAAAAGTGGCTTTACCTAGCGGAGAAGTACTTGGTTCTTTACATGAAAATAAATTATTTACTAAGTTTTCTTGTTCTTTAACCAACAAAACTGTTCCTGTTTTTATAGCTAATGATTTAGCAAATGATTTAGCCATAACATCAAAATGGCTAAAACTTTCATTAGGAACCTCTAATTTCATGTCATCTAATAATTGTTCTAAGACTAAAGTAATCTGACTTTCTGTTATAGAAGTAGGAATACCACCAATAGTAACTCCCTCTTTTGTAAATTCATTAAAAACAAAACCAGTACTCTCTAAATCTGATTTTATTCCATAAATCATTTCTATATCTGTGGTAGATAAATTAATACTAATAGGAAATAATAATTGTTGACTACTAGCTTCTTTTACAGTAATGTTTTCTAAAAATTCTTCATACAATACACGTTGATGCGCTAAAGATTGATGAATTAAAACAGCTCCAGATTTAATAGAACTTAAAATATATTTTTTTTGAATCTGAAATGTTTTACCAGTTTCAGTTTCTTGTTTGGTTTCAAAGAGTTCTTCTTGTTTGGTGGTTTCTGTAGAAACAGCACTTGTGTATAAAGATTCCCAACTACCAGGATCTTTTTTGTAATTAGATTGATATGTTGTGGTGTTGGTACTTTTAGGTTCTTCGTTAAAAGAAGTAGTTTCGGACACATCATTTTTAAACGGATTAAAAGTAGGGTCTACAATGATTTTTGGAGTAGAGAAACTTTTTTTACTATTTAAATTATAAGGTGTATCTAGGTTCGCATCTCTATTAAAGTCTAATATAGGAGCAACATTGTATTGGCCTAAGCTATGTTTTACAGTAGCTCTTAAAATAGCATATAATGCTTTTTCGTTGTCAAACTTTATTTCTGTTTTAGTAGGATGAATATTAATATCAATACTATTAGGAGGTACTTCAAAGTAAATAAAATAGGTAGGATGTGTACCTTGTTCTAACAATCCTTCAAAAGCATTATTAACAGCATGATTTAAATAAGAACTTTTAATAAATCTGTTGTTTACAAAAAAGAATTGCTCTCCTCTTTTTCTTTTTGAAAATTCAGGTTTTGCAATAAAACCTTTTATGGTAATGATGTCGGTTTGCTCGTCTAACGGAACTAATTTTTCATTTGTTTTAGCACCAAACATAGCAACAATACGTTTACGTGAGTTGCTTTCTTTTAAATGATATACTTCATTGTCATTATGGTATAATGAAAAAGAGATCATTGGATGTGCCAGTGCAACTCGCTGAAATTCATCGATAATATGACGTGTTTCTACTGTATCAGATTTCAGGAAGTTTCTACGAGCAGGAATATTGTAAAATAAATTTTTTACAGCGATGCTAGTACCTTTAGCTGTAGATACAATCTCTTGAGACACGATATCACTTCCTTCTATTTTTATAGAAGTACCTAATTCTTCATTTTCTTGTTTTGTTTTTAATTCAACATGTGCAATTGCAGCAATTGAAGCTAATGCTTCTCCTCGAAACCCTTTGGTTTGCAAATTAAAAAGATCTTGCGCATCTTTAATTTTAGAAGTAGCATGTCTTTCAAAAGATAAACGGGCATCGGTATTACTCATACCTTTTCCGTTATCGATTACTTGAATAAGTGTTTTACCAGCACCTTTTAAAAGTAAAGTAATTGTAGTAGCATTTGCATCAATTGCATTTTCTAATAATTCTTTAACTACAGACGCTGGGCGTTGTACAACCTCACCTGCTGCAATTTGATTGGCAACATGGTCGGGTAGTAATTGTATGATATCTGACATTAATTTTTTAGTAAAAATATGGATAGATCAAAGTCTATTAAGAATAAGAAAATAAGCGTTAAAATGAGTACGATAGCTATTATAGTTTTGTTAAAACCGCCATGTTCAGAAGTGTTAAATTCATTTATAGCCGAACTAAATTTTCCTTTTAATGATTTTTTCTTACCCACACTAGTTCTGTGTTCGTCAAACCTATGTTTTAACTCAAAAGGACTGCCTTCACCTTTGTAATAGCGTGGTTGGTAATCGAATTTCTTATTTTGTCTGTTTAAAAGTCCCATAAATAATTTTTTTGTAGTTTGTTTGAGTGTTTCAAAAACCACACCAAAATAGAAATTCAAAGTTACGGAATAATTGATAAGAGATCAAGATAAGAGTATGAATTAAGGCTTTTTTAGGAAAGTTGTTATTTTCTTTTTTTTGTTAAAATAGTATTGATGACTTTAAATTGTTTGTTAATAAGCTTTATTTTAGTTCTATATTCTAAAGAAGGACAACATCTTCCGTCTTCAGAAGTGTAACAATAAGAGTTACCAATTAATGTATTATCTTCAATTTTTTCTAAACTAAAATAACCTTGGCAGTCATTTATTTGCCAATTAGTAATAGGTTTAATTAATTGATAATTTGGTTTTTCTTTTAAAAACACAAAATAATCAACCCACCAAACGTTTCCACCACCTCCACCGCCTTCTGTATTAACAATGACTAATACATCTTCTTGTTTGTCTGAGTTTAAATCGTTAAAATAAATTCCTCTTTTTCCTTTAAGAGGAATAGAAATACTCATAAGCGTCATACCAAAATCATCTTTGGTTTCTGGAATAGAACGATAACTAATATTTATAATAGAGTCAGTTTTTTCTTCAATTAGTTCAATTCCTTTACCACCATAATTTTCATTATAATAAGTCTTTATTTTTTTTAATAGAGTGGTACTTAATTGTTGTTCTTTCTTTTTGTTAAGTTTTTTAGGAGTAGTTTCCTTATTCTTATTACAAGAAAAAAGCAAAAGAGAAAATAGAATTATTATAATTTTGTTCACCTTAAAAAAGGGAGAGGAATTAAAAACCAACACTGGTACTAGTTCTGCCTTGGTTTTTAATTGCAGCCATCTTAATTGCAGCAATAGCGCATTCAATTCCTTTGTTTCCTAGTTTACCTCCAGAACGATCTATAGATTGCTGTTTGGTGTTATCTGTAAGTACACAAAAAACAACAGGTACATCATATTTGATGTTTAAATCAACAATTCCTTGAGTAACACCTTCACAAACAAAATCGAAATGTTTTGTTTCTCCTTGTATTACATTACCAATTGCAATTACAGCATCTAGTTTTTCTGTTTCAATCATTTTTTTACATCCGAAAACTAATTCGAAACTACCAGGAACATCCCAAGAAACAATATTTTCTTTAACAGTTCCACAATCTAATAATGCGTCTATAGCACCCTTATGAAGATTGTTTGTGATTTCAGGATTCCATTCTGAAACAACAATCCCAAATCGAAAGTCTTTCGCATTTGGGATTGTGTTTTTATCGTAATAAGATAAATTTGTTGTTGCCATTTTGTTATAGTTGGCAGTATTTAGTGTACAGTATTCAGTAAAAAGAGTTTATCATTTAAACTGTTTAACTGAGCACTAATAACTGCACACTTTACTGTGCGTATTTTGCACTATTAATATACTTTTCAATATCTCTACCTACTTGCGTAGTAGCATACTTTTCTTTTATAGTTGAAAATAAAGTTTCAGCTTTACTGTATTGTTTTAATTGCATTGCTGTTTGCCCAGCTTTAAATAAAAACATAGGAGCTGTAAATTCATTCGCTTTTTTGCTAGCAGCTTTTTCATAATATTCTAAAGCTTGTTCTTGTTGATTTAAATCAGCAAAAGCATCACCTATTGCACCTAAAGCAGTAGGACCTAAAACTTCGTCATCAGAACTAAATTGGTCTAAATGCTCAATAGCTTTTTCGTATTTTTTCATTTTTAAATAAGAAATACCAGCATAATAATTAGCTATATTTCCTGCTTTAGTACTTCCAAAAGTATTAGCTACATCTAAAAATCCATACTTACCATCTACACCACCTTTTAAACCTAAGTTGTATAAACTATCGGCTTCGATTCCTGCAGCTTTTTCCGCTTTATCGAAAAAAGATCTAGGGTATGCTAATTCGTTAGAAGCTTCTAATTCTGTTGGTTCCGATATAAATTTATTATACGCTAAATAACCTAAAATAATTGCAGCAACTGCGATTAGTCCCAAAAATAAAGGTTTACTATTTTTTTCTATCCATTGCTCAGATTTGTTAGCCGCTTCATCTAATCCTTCAAATGCTTTAGCTACGTCACTTTGAGACTCATCGAATGTATCTTCAATAGTATCTTCTACAACCTTTTCTTTCTTAGGTTTATATCCACGCTTTTTATATGTTGCCATAATTGTTATAAAATTAGTGGCGCAAAAATAGTTTTTTTAATTGGATTTTAAAAGCCGATTTTTCGTTATTTTGCGCTTCCTGTTTTATAAACAAAGAAAGCCCGTGTATTTAGAGAAATTATCTTTAGTAAATTTTAAAAATATAGATGCAGAAACATTTAGTTTTGAAAAAAAAATTAATTGTTTTGTAGGTAACAATGGCGTTGGAAAAACAAATGTTTTAGACGCAATTTATTATTTGTCGTTTACTAAAAGTTATTTTAATCCAGTAGCAACACAAAATATTAAACACAATGAAGATTTTTTTGTAATTGAAGGAGATTACATGTTACATGAACGAACAGAGAAGATTATTTGTTCTTTGAAAAAAGGGCAAAAAAAGATGCTAAAAAGAAACGGAAAGGTTTATGAACGATTTTCTGAACACATAGGTCAGTTTCCTTTGGTTATTATTTCACCAGCAGATAGAGATTTAATTACAGAGGGTAGTGAAAACAGGAGGAAGTTTATGGATGGCGTAATTTCTCAACAAAATAAAGAATATTTAAAAGCTGTAATAGCTTACGGAAAAATAATAAGTCAGCGAAATGCATTATTAAAGTTTTTTGCAGCAAATCGTACTTTTGATGCGTTAAATTTGAAGGTGTACAATGAGCAATTAATACAATACGGTACCATAATACATGAAAAAAGAAAAGAATTTTTAGAAAAATTCACGCCTATTTTTAATGAGAAATATCAAGTGATTTCGAATGCTAAAGAAGAAGTGAATTTATATTATAAAAGTCAATTAAATGAAATGTCATTCAATGATTTGTTAGATAAAAATCTAGAAAAAGATAAAGTATTACAATATACTTCTGTCGGAATACACAAAGATGATCTTAGTTTTTTAATAGGAGATTACCCTGTGAAAAAATTTGGTTCTCAGGGACAACAGAAATCATATTTAGTAGCTTTAAAATTAGCACAATTTGAATTTATAAAAAAGCAATCTGAAATAACACCAATACTGTTATTAGATGATATTTTTGATAAGTTAGATGAGCATCGAGTTTCGCAAATTATTAGCTTGGTGAATAATGATGAATTTGGACAGATTTTTATTACCGATACTCATTTTGAAAGAACGGAAGAAGTAGTGAAACAAAGTAATAAACCTTATCAAATATTTAATCTTTAGTAAAATGGCAAAAAGAGAAAATAATAGTATTTCAATAAAAGATTTAATGAATTCTTTTATTAAAGAGAATAAATTAGAAAAAGGTTTTCAGAAGATCCATATTGAGGAAGCATGGAAAAAATTGATGGGATCTGGAGTGTCTTCTTATACAAGTGAAGTTAGGTTACAAAACGGAACTTTAATTGTTCGGTTAAATTCTTCGGTTTTAAGAGAGGAATTAAGTTACGGAAAAGAAAAAATTGTAAAAATGATAAATGAAGAAATGGGAGAAGTGGTTGTTAGAAAAATAATGTTGGTTTAAGTCGTTTTATAAAAAAAAAATAAAGTTTTATAACAAATAAAAAACGCGTTACTTATTAAGCAACGCATTTTTTATGTATTCTATAATGTTTTTAATTAAAACATTTCTCTAGCAGAAAAGTGAAAGTTACCTTCGATAGCTGCATTTTCATCAGAATCTGAACCATGTACTGCATTTTCACCAATAGAAGTTGCATATGATTTTCTAATAGTACCTTCAGCTGCTTCAGCAGGGTTTGTAGCACCGATTAAAGTTCTAAAATCTTCAACAGCGTTATCTTTTTCTAAAATAGCAGCAACAATTGGTCCACGAGTCATGAATTCAACTAATTCACCAAAAAACGGACGTTCGTTATGAACTGCATAAAAAGCCTCAGCATCTCTTTTAGTCATGTGCGTTTTCTTTACCGCAACAATTCTAAATCCAGCAGCATTAATTTTTTCTAAAATAGCACCAGTATGTCCATTTTCAACAGCATCTGGTTTAATCATTGTAAAAGTTCTATTTGTTGCCATTTGTATTTGTTTCTAAATTATAATTTCGCGCAAAAATACGTTTTTTAATGTTACTTACAAGTTAAGGATATACTTGTTCTATTTCTTGAAGTATACTATTCCCATTTCCACGTATTTGAAAAGAAACTTTTTTCTTATTAAAATTAAAATGAAGTACACCAAAACTTTTTAGAAATACTACATTGCCATCTCTGTATTTGTTTTCTTCTTTTTCGAATTTTCTGTAGGAATGTGTTAAACCACTTGAAGTAAAATCGATGATAGGATAATTCATACCTTCTATTGTTGTTTTAGAAAACTCTGAAATGTGTCTGTCTCCAGATAATATAATAGCGTTTTTTACTTTTGAAGTTTTTAGAAGTTCGAATAACTTAATAGTTTCATGAGGAAAGTTAGCCCATTTTTCAAAACGATGTTGACTAGAGAGTACTTGAATGCTACTCATAATAACTGTAAAGTTTGCTTTAGAATTGTTTAATTCAGTTTCTAACCATTTCCATTGTTTTTTACCTAAAATAGTTCCTTCATTAAATTTATTAGGAATGTACTTTTTATGGCTTACTGTACTATCTTTTGTTAGCTTTGTTCTGTGATAACGAGTGTCTAAAAGAATTACTTTTACAGAGCCTTCGTCGGTATTGTATGTTTTAGAATGATAGATTCCTTCTCTTTTTCTTCGCTTATCTGTTTTTGAAACCTTTAAAAAATCAAGAAATAATTGTTGACTTTCTTTTTTCATAGAATATTCAGTCCCAGCATCGTTTTGACCATAATCGTGATCGTCCCAAGTACCTAAAACAGGAATTTTATCTGTAATTTCTTTGTATCCTTTTTGTTTATGTTGTTGGGCATAGTTCTTTTTCATTTTAGACATGTTTTTGGTGTCAGCGTAAATAACATCTCCACCCCATATCCATAAATTAGGTTTTAAGGCTAAAACATCATCCCAAAAAATA
This sequence comes from uncultured Tenacibaculum sp., assembly GCA_938041625.1. Lineage (GTDB taxonomy): Bacteria > Bacteroidota > Bacteroidia > Flavobacteriales > Flavobacteriaceae > Polaribacter. The sequence goes on from CALISK010000132.1 coordinate 7,939, forward strand.
TTTTCTACAGAAGATTTATTACAAGATCCAAAAGCAATTGTGAAATCTTGTTGTGCTTTTGCTTGATGAATTAAGAATACAATAAATAGAACTGTTTTTATGTTATACATACGTTTGAGTTTGATTACAAAAGAACAAAACCTATATTAATAAATATTTAAAAGAATATTAAATTGTATATTCGCCGTTTATGATTTTAAAGAACTTTAAAGAACTTTTAGACTACTTAAAAACACCAAGAAACATTGTAGTTATTGGGCATAGAAATCCAGATGGAGACGCACTTGGATCTACACTAGGATTAAAACATTATTTGGATAAAAAAGGACATAAAACACAGGTTTTAATGCCAAATGAATATCCAGACTTTTTGCACTGGGTTCCTGGTTCTAAAACAGTATATCGTTTTGATCGTCAAAATAAACAAAGTGTTAGAGAATTGTCGAAATCAGAACTTGTTTTCTTGTTAGATTTTAATGCATTGCATAGAGTTGGAGATGATATGAAAAATACTTTAGAAAAGTATGAAAATGATTTCGCTTTAATAGATCATCATCAACAACCAGATGATTTTGCTTATATGTATTCTGATACAGGAATGTCTTCTACTTGTCAAATGGTTTATAATTTCATAGAAATGGATGGAGGCTTAGATGAGATAGATGAAAATATAGCAACTTGTTTGTATACAGGAATTATGACAGATACTGGATCTTTTCGTTTTAGATCTACAACAAGTAAAACTCATCAAATTATAGCAGATTTAATTGATAAAGGTGCTAAAAATGATAAAATACACAGTAATATATATGATTCAAATTCATATAGTAGGTTATTATTGTTAGGTCAAGCATTAACAAATTTAGAGATATTACCAGAGTTTAAAACTGCCTTTATTACATTATCTCAAGAAGAAAAAGACAAATTTAATTACGAAAAAGGAGATACAGAAGGAGTTGTTAATTATGCTTTATCTCTTAAAGGAATTGTTTTTGCAGCTATCTTTATTGAAGACAAAGAACAAGGAATTGTTAAAATTTCTTTTCGTTCTAAAGGAAGTTTTTCGGTAAACAAATTTGCACGTAATCATTTTAATGGAGGTGGTCATGACAATGCTTCAGGAGGAAAATCTACAGTATCATTGAAAGATACTACTTCTAATTTTATATCTTTATTACCAAATTATAAGCAAGAATTATTAAAATCATATGAAGAATAGTTTCTATTTACTTTTTGTAATTATGTTTTGTTTTACAGCATGCAGTGAAGCTGTTGCTAGAAGGCCTAAGCAGCAATCAATTAATAGTTTTTATAAAGATGTTATTGCTAAAAACAAAAAGTTAAATCAAATAGAAAAAAAGAATATTGAAAAGCATTTAGCTAAAGATACTCTTATAGATTATAAAACATCGTTAAGTGGTTTTTGGTATGCTTATGTAAAAAAGGATACTACAAATAACAGAATTACAGCTAAAAAAGGAGATGTAGTTACTTTAAATTATAATATAACAGATATAAATAATAATGTGCTTTATAAAAATCAAGTTGTTGATTATAAGGTTGATATGGAAGATTTTATTCCAGGCTTGCAAGAAGGTGTGAAATTGATGAAGAAAGGGGAAAAAATGATGTTTGTTATTCCGTCTTATAGAGCTTTTGGAGTAACAGGAGATGGCAATAGAATAAAAATGAATCAGACCATAAAAAGTACCCTTGATTTAATAGAGATTAAAAATGAAACAGAAGATGAGACTAAATAGTTTGAAGATTTTTATAGGATTGACTTTTATTAGTTTATCTAGTTTAGCACAATTAGTGATAAAAGAAAAACCATTGTTAAAAGAAATAGATTCGGTTAGTTATGCTATAGGTATGAATACTGGTTTACGAATGAAAACAGATCCTATGGCGAAAGATTTGGATGTTGATTTGTATATACTAGGGTATTTGAATAGTATAAAATCTACTAACTTATTACTAGATACTAAAGCTTCTGAAAATATTATTAGAAAGTATTTTCAAAAGAAACAAGCTGAAATAAGAAATCAACAAGAAGAAGAAGGGAAAAAGAAATCTGAGACTGAATATGCTGATTTTAAGAAAAAAAACGAACAGTTTTTATTAGAAAACAAATCTAAAAAAGGAGTAATCACTACAGTAAGTGGTTTGCAGTATCAAATATTAAGAGAGGGAATAGGAGAAAGCCCTAAAGCTACAGATAAAGTAAAAGTACATTATCATGGTACTGTAATAGACGGAACTGTATTTGATAGTTCAGTAGAAAGAAAGCAACCCGCAGAGTTTGGAGTATCTCAAGTGATTAAAGGATGGGTTGAAGGTTTGCAATTAATGAAAATAGGAGCAAAATATAAATTTTTTATACCTCAAGAATTAGCTTACGGATTTCAAGGTAGAATGCCAAAGATTAAACCATTTTCAATGCTTATTTTTGAAGTGGAATTAATAGAAATTAAATAAAATTAAATTTTAAAGACATAAAAAATTAGAAACTATTACATTTGCTTTTCTAATTAAGATTAATCAACTCAAAAAATAAATTAATGAAGTTAAATAAATTTTTAGCAGTAACTATAGTAGGAGTATCTATGGTCGCTTGTAAGAATGAAGGAGTATCGAACACACAGAAAAGTCTTGAAAATGAGAAAGATTCTGTAAGTTACGCATTAGGTTTAAATACAGGTTTTCAAATGTCTAACGATCCTAATGCTAAAGAATTAAGCACTTCGTTATATGTTCAAGGGTTTTTAAATGGAGCAGACTCTACTAATCTTTTGATAAATCCAAAAGATGCAGGTAATATTTTAAGAAGTTATTTCCAGAAAAAACAAATAGAACAAAGAAAAATACAAGAAGAGGCAGCTAAGAAAAAAGCAGAAGAAGAATATGCTGACTACAAGAAAGAAAACGAAAAATTCTTAGTAGATAATAAAGCTAAATCGGGTGTAATTACTACAGCAAGTGGTTTACAATATACCGTTATAAAAGAAGGTGCAGGTGAAACACCTAAGCCTACGGATAAAGTAAAAGTGCATTATCACGGTACAGTTATAGATGGAAGTGTATTTGATAGTTCTGTAGAAAGAAAATTACCAGCAGAGTTTGGAGTAACTCAAGTAATAAAAGGATGGATAGAAGGGTTACAAATAATGAAACCAGGAGCTAAGTATAAGTTTTTTATACCTCAAGAATTAGCTTATGGTCATCAAGGTAGGTTACCAAAAATAAAACCTTTTTCAACGTTAGTTTTTGATGTGGAATTACTAGAAATTCTTCCTCCAGCTGCACCAGCAGGAGCTAATCAACAACATTCTAAAGGAGACGGACACGGTCATTAATCAATAAAATCAAGGCATTAGTAATCACTACTAATGCCTTTCTTTTTTCAGTAAGAAAATGAAATCAATAAAATCAATAATTTTACTTGTAGTTATAGTAGTTTCTTGTAAATCTGTTAAATATAAAGACCTAACTGATGGTTTATATGCAGATATTCAAACTAACAAAGGGGATATTTTAATTCAATTACATGCAGATGAAATGCCTATGACGGTTGCAAATTTTGTGTCATTAGCAGAAGGTAATAACCCTAAAGTAACAGATACTCTACAAGGAAAACCGTATTATGATGGAATAAAATTTCATAGAGTAATAAAAGATTTTATGATTCAAGGAGGAGATCCTACTGGAACAGGTAGAGGTAATGGAGGTTATCGTTTTGATGATGAATTTCCTTTAAATGAAAAAGGAGAGTTAATTCATAGGCATAGTGGAGCAGGAGTTTTATCTATGGCTAATTCCGGACCAGGTACAAATTCATCTCAGTTTTTTATAACTCATAAAGAAACACCTTGGTTAGATGGAAAACATTCTATTTTTGGTAAAGTAAAACTTGGTCAAAATATTGTTGATACAATAGCTAAAGATGATTATATTAATAAAGTAGATATAATTAGAGTAGGGAAGAAAGCTAAAGCGTTTAACGCTCCTGAGGTTTTCTTATTTGAAATAGATAACTCTGAAGCTAGAAAAATTGAAAGAAAGCAAAGAATTAAAGAAGCTAAAGAAAGAATTAAAAAGGAATTTGGGTATTATGATGGCGCAAAAACTACTAATTCTGGCTTAAAAATATTACAATTACAGAAAGGATCTGGTAAAAAAGTGAATCCTGATTTACCTACTACAGTTCATTATACATTATTAGATGATTTAGGAAATAAAATAGCTTCAAGTTTAGATGGAGCAGGACAACCTTTTACATTCACAATTAACGATCCTAACTTACCATTGATAGCAGGATGGAAAGAAGGAGCAAAAATGTTATATGAAGGAGAAAAATCTCGTTTATTTATACCAAGTTATTTAGGGTATGGAGAAGTAGGGAGATTACCAGTAATTAAACCGAATACAGATCTTATTTTCGAAATAGAAGTTATAAAAGTTGGGAAATAATAATTTTTTAAATAGTATCATCTCTATAGATAGAGAGATCTTAATTTATCTTAATAATTTTGGTAGCGAACAATGGGATCCAATATGGTTAAAAATAACAAATCAATTTAATTGGATCCCGTTATTTGTTGTTGTTTTATTATTAATAGCTAAAAGGTTTGGAATCAAAAAGACAGTGTTTACATTGTTGTTTATAACGATACTAGTTGCTTTTTCAGATCAATTCACAAATTTAATAAAAGGATTAACAGGTAGAACTCGTCCTTGTAATACACCTGAATTAAAAGAATATTTAAGACAGTTTTCATACAAGCCAAGAGGTTATAGTTTTTGGTCTGGACATGCATCATTATCTATGACTTTCACAACTTTTACAATTCTTTTATTAAGAAAAGAATATAAGTTTATATATCTAATGTTGCTTTTCCCTTTAGTTTTTGGTTATAGTAGGATTTATTTAGGGGTACATTATCCAATAGATGTAACTGTAGGTTATTTATCGGGTATAATTCTTGGTATTTCGTTTTATAAGATATACAAAATGCTTTATAAGAAAGTGTTTAAAATAGCTCTAAATTAATAGCTAATTATAATATTAGTTCTTTTCAGTTTTAATTGAAAATATTTAATACAAAAACTTCTAATAAGAAAACCTTTTTTTCTTATTAGAAGTTTTTGTATTAAGGATAGATAGGTTTATTTTAAAATATTTTTTAGAGTACTTAACCTAATAGGGTTACTTTCTATATTGTAAGTTCCAACAATGTAAAATTGAGTCGGTTTAAAATTTGATTTAAACTTAGGAAGATTAACAATGATATTGTTATCTTTTAACTCAGCTTGATGTATAGCTATATCGTATTTTGATTTTAAAACAACTGAAATAGTAATCTTAATATTATAACTATTGATTTTTGAAGAATCATATTTTACAGGAATGTTATTTATAGTATTCTCTTTGAGTTTTGTAGGGTTGATTTCAAATATAACAAGATTGTTTTTTATGTAATTGTTTTTAAATGATCTTAAGAATGTTTTTCCTTTATTTCTTTTTGTAACAGAATCTGTAGGAGCATCTTTTTTATGAGTTCCAATTTCTATTACATTGTCAATATTAAAATTTTGATTGAATGAATATAAATCATATTGATTTTTTCTACTGTTCCAAGAATTATATTGATAAGGTCTTTTACCAGAATAAAACCAATATGTTGAAGTGTTTTGGTATGAATTCAAAAATAAAGGCGTTTTATTACCAACTTTTTTTTCTAAAGCGGCGACCCATTTTTTATTACCATGCATTTCAAATTGTTTAGGTAGTATACCATCATTAATCATAACAAATCTTAAAATACAGACGAAAAGTATAGTAATAAAAGCTAATATTTTAAATGATTTTAAAAATCTTTTATTTTCAATTAAGAAATAAAAAGTGATTATAATTAAAGAAACTGATATAGGAAGTATCCATTGCGCTTGTACGTGGTTTTTAAAAGAGGAGAAAAAGAAAAATATAGCAAAACCAAGAACAATGTAACGTAAAGCTTTTTCAAAAGGATTTTTAACTTTAAAACGTTTGTAAAAGGCTGTATAAACTATAGGAAAAGTAAAGCCAATAATAGCAATTAAGTTTAGGAAATGATTTGTAGTAAAATCAATTCGATAACGCCTAGAGCTTCTTTCTAATAAATGATATTTAAAAGAAGGGAAATTATTGTCGAATTGCCAATACAAATGAGGAGAAAATAAGAGTATAGTTACAATTGATGTAATCCATATTTTATAATCTTTTAAAACCTTTAAATTAGATAGTAGTACAAAAAAAATAATTAAAACACCTTGGTATTTACTATATAACATTCCTGCCATTGAAATAGCTAATAATAAATAACTGAGAAGAGATTTTTCTGAAAGATATTTTTTGTATCCTAATAAGAATAAAGCATAAAATAGAATTAAAGGAGTATCTGGAACAGTAATAAAACCATATACGGTAAATAAGGCTGTAGAACTAATGATTAGTAAATAGAGCCAGGTGAATGTTTTTTTCTCCTTATGATCTATTAGTAACCAAATGATAAAATAAGTAATAGAAAGTGTGATTGCAGAAAAAAAGCGAACACTTAATTCTCCTTCTGAAAAAAAGAATTTAGAAATGGTTATCCAAACAGCTACCATTGGAGGATGATCAAAATACCCCCAGTCTAATTCATTACTATAAGTCCAGTAATAAGCTTCATCAGCAATTAACTCGGTAGTGTATCCTTGAATCAAATTAATGATAAATAGAATTATTAAAAAAAGAGGAAGTAAGTATTTAGAATTTATAATTTTTTTCATCAATGCAAATCTAAAAAATAACTAGAATTAAAAACGATGTTATTAGTTAAATGATGTGTTTATAAACCTAATTTATTTCTCCAATGTTTATCTTTACTACTATTTTTATTCCAGTAATCAACTTTTAACGTTTTTATTAGTTTAGCTTCGGTTGTAAGTGTTTTTCTGTTGGCTCCGTAGCCACTAGAGTATGTTTCACTCCAGCCTGTAATTTTGTTTGGGAATTCAGATTTAAAACGAATAGTAATTTTTCTATTTAATTCTGGATAACTGATTTCATAACTAGTAACTTTGTTTTCTTTTCTTAAAGAGAGATTAGCTGTATATGATTTTATTTTTTTATGCATTGAATTTAAAAAAAATAGAGAAGGAATAATTTGAAGTTCTCCTTTGGGTAATAATTCGGGATTTAATCGAATTAAAGACCATAAGTCATCTTCTAGTGATTTTTTTTCAACTTTTTTATCTTTAAATGAAGCTCCTTCAAAGTATGAATTTAAGTTAAAATTGAAGTCTTTATCATTTTTCATTTCAAGAAAAGTCATACCACACCACTCTTGGATTGAAGAAGTTATTTTTAATGAATTGTTATCTCCTTCAACAGGGAAAAAGGAACTGTTCATCATTGAATAAGGGTAAATTCCGGTATTAAATTTTTTAGTTGTATTTAATTTTAAAACAGAAACATTATCAGAGTGCTTAGAATCTGCTTTAGTATTGTGCGTTTTTGAAAATGGTTCAGTAACATAAACAAGCACAGCTGTTCCTTCATGTAGTTCTCCGTATCTAATTTGCTTTAGACGGAAACTAGATATTTCTGCATTGCCATCATACCAATATTTCTTGACGTTATTACTTACGACTCTTTCTTTTTTATTGGGTTTATTATTGTTTTTTATCTCTTTAGATGCATTTGCATTTATACAAGAATAAGTAAGGTTTAATAAAAACAAGAAACTAAGGGGTTTGTAAAAAACGACAAATGAATTTTTAAATCTTTCCATTTTTAAAATTATAAATTATTGAGAATAAATTTAATTAACTAATAGGAAAAAGATAATAAAAAAAAGCGAAACATATAATGTTCCGCTTTTTTTATGTGTAATGATTATTCATCACTTATTTCTGTTCTTGTTTCTTTAGGTTTGTCACCTTTTTCAATTTTAATGGTGAGTCTTTTGGTGGTATCATCTAGATCCATAAAAATAGTATCTCCTTCAACTAGTTTAGAATTTACGATTTCTTCAGCTAAAGCATCTTCGATATATTTTTGAATAGCACGTTTAAGAGGCCTTGCTCCATATTGTTTATCAAAACCTTTATCAGCAATATAATCTTTTGCTTTTTCTGTAAGATTTAAATTATATCCTAAATCTGAAATACGATCTAAAAGTTTTGCTAACTCGATATCAATAATCTTATGAATATCTTCACGTTCTAATGAATTAAATACAATAACATCATCAATACGATTTAAAAATTCTGGAGCAAAAGATTTCTTTAAAGCTCCTTCAATAATACTTTTAGCATGTGCATCTTCTTGTTCTTTTTTAGATTGCGTACCAAAACCAACTCCACCACCAAAGTCTTTTACTTTTCTGGCTCCTATATTTGAGGTCATAATGATAATAGAGTTTCTAAAATCAATCTTTCTACCGAGGCTATCCGTAATATGTCCATCATCTAATACTTGTAAAAGCATGTTAAAAACATCTGGATGCGCTTTTTCAATTTCATCTAAAAGTATTACAGAATAAGGTTTACGGCGAACTTTTTCAGTTAATTGCCCACCTTCTTCATATCCAACATATCCAGGAGGTGCTCCAATTAATCTAGAAATAGCAAACTTCTCCATGTATTCACTCATATCAATTCGTATTAGAGAATCGTCAGAATCAAATAACTCGCGAGCTAATACTTTTGCTAATTGCGTTTTACCAACACCTGTAGAACCTAAGAAAATGAAAGAACCAATAGGTTTGTTAGGATCTTTTAAACCAACACGATTACGTTGAATAGCTTTTACAACTTTAGTAACTGCTTCGTCTTGACCAATTACTTTTCCTTTAATTAAAGAAGGTAATTCAGCCAAACGATTACTTTCAGCTTCGGCAACTCTGTTTACAGGTATTCCTGTCATCATAGAAACTACTTCAGCAACATTCTCTTCGGTAACAATCTCTCTATGTAATTTAGAATCTTGTTCCCATTGCTGTTGAGCAGAATCTAATGCTGCTTCTATGTTTTTTTCATCATCTCTTAACTTGGCAGCTTCTTCATATTTTTGTCCACTAACCGCTTTTGTTTTACGACTTCTAATTTCTTCTAATTTAGACTCTAGTTCTAAAATTTGTTGTGGTACTACAATATTTGTAATATGAATTCGTGAACCCGCTTCATCTAAAGCATCAATAGCTTTGTCTGGTAAAAAACGATCTGTCATATAACGATTCGTTAATTTAACACAAGCTAAAATTGCTTCATCAGTAAATTCAACATTATGATGTGTTTCGTATTTTCCTTTTATGTTATGAAGAATCTGTACAGTTTCTTCAACAGTAGTAGGATCTACCACAACTTTCTGAAAACGACGTTCTAAAGCACCATCTTTTTCGATGTTTGTTCTATATTCATCTAGAGTTGTAGCTCCAATACATTGAATTTCACCACGTGCTAATGCTGGTTTCAACATGTTAGAAGCGTCTAAAGAACCAGTAGCGCCTCCAGCACCAACTATGGTGTGAATTTCATCGATAAATAAAATGATATCTTCATTTTTTTCAAGTTCATTCATTAAAGCTTTCATACGTTCTTCAAACTGCCCTCTGTACTTTGTTCCAGCAACTAAGCTAGCTAAATCTAAAGAAACAATTCTTTTGTCAAAAAGAATTCTAGATACTTTTCTATTAACAATACGTAAGGCTAAACCTTCTGCTATAGCAGATTTACCAACACCAGGTTCACCAATTAACATAGGGTTATTTTTCTTACGTCTACTTAAAATTTGAGATACACGCTCAATTTCTTTTAGTCTTCCAACCACAGGATCTAATTTTCCTCCTTCAGCTAAAGCAGTTAAATCTCTTCCGAAATTATCTAAAACAGGGGTTTTAGACTTTTTACTGGCTTTGCTTCTTTGTGATTGTTGACCATAAGGTTCAGATTTTTCATCAGCAAAATCATCTCCAGATGTTTCTGATGTCGGGGTTATCGGTAAATCACCGTCTTCTATATTTAGCTCTTTGTACATCGCTTTTGCTTGATCGTAGTCAACATCATATTTTTGTAATAATTTAGTTGAAGGATCGTTTTCATTACGTAAAATGCAAAGTAATAAATGGGCAGTATCTATAGCGTTACTTTGATAAAGTTTAGCTTCTAGAAAAGTTGTTTTAATAGCTTTTTCTGCCTGTCTAGTTAAATGCAAATTCGTTTTTTTATTTAATTCATTAGAAGAAGTAGGGTTTAATTTTTCTAATTTTTTACGAATTAAATCTAAATCTATATCGAAAGTTGTTAATATATCTACCGCTTTTCCATCTCCTTTTCTAATTAAACCTAGTAAAAGATGTTCAGTGCCAATAAAATCATGGCCTAGTCGTAAAGCTTCTTCTTTACTAAAAGTGATCACATCTCTAACTTCCGGTGAAAAATTTTCGTCCATAAATTAATTTTCTTTAGTTGTAAAGTTAATAAGAAATTTTCAAGAAAAATTACAAAAAATATGCCAGTTAAAAAAATAGACAAAAAGACAGTGTTTAAATATGTGTTAAAACTGTTGAAAAGCTAGTTAAATTGTTAATAAGTAAAGTGAAAATAATTGGTTAAAAATTGGGTGTTTTTACTTAATATAATATCTTGCATTGTTATATAGATGCTAATAGTTAGCAAAAAAAGTGGATTTTATAGTTGTTAAAATTCACTTTTTTAACGAAAAGAATTCTAATATTATAAAAAGATTAATATGGCAGATGGCGAAAAGTTGATTCCAATTAATATTGAAGAGCAAATGAAATCAGCTTACATTGATTATTCAATGTCAGTAATTGTATCAAGAGCTCTACCTGATGTAAGAGATGGTTTAAAACCAGTACATAGAAGAGTGTTATTTGGAATGCATGAATTGGGGATAAAATCTACAGGAGCTTATAAAAAGTCAGCAAGAATTGTTGGAGAAGTTTTAGGTAAGTACCACCCACATGGAGATACATCGGTATATGATTCTATGGTGAGAATGGCACAACATTGGAGTATGCGTTATATGATGGTTGATGGTCAAGGGAATTTTGGTTCTGTAGATGGAGATAGTCCTGCGGCAATGCGTTATACGGAGGTACGTATGCAGAAAATCTCTGAAGATATGTTAGGAGATATTGAAAAAGAGACTGTAGATCATAAATTAAATTTTGATGATACTTTAAAGGAACCTACTGTTTTACCAACAAAAATACCAAATTTATTGGTAAATGGAGCTTCAGGTATTGCAGTTGGTATGGCGACAAACATGGCGCCACATAACTTAACAGAAGTTGTTAATGGAACTATTGCTTACATTGAAAATAGAGATATTGAAATTGATGAATTAATGCAGTATGTTAAGGCTCCAGATTTTCCTACTGGTGGTATAATATATGGTTATGATGGTGTAAGAGATGCTTTTCATACGGGTAGAGGACGTATTGTAATGCGTGCAAAAGCTACTATTGAAGAGGTGAAAGGACGTGAATGTATTATTGTTACTGAAATTCCTTACCAAGTTAACAAAGCTGACATGATTAAGAAGACAGCTGATCTTGTTAATGATAAAAAGTTAGAAGGGATTTCGAGTATTAGAGATGAATCTGACCGTAAAGGAATGCGTATCGTTTATATCTTAAAAAGAGATGCTATTCCTAATATTGTTTTAAATAAACTATTTAAATATACTCAATTACAAACTTCTTTTAGTGTAAACAACATTGCTCTAGTAAAAGGAAGACCAGAGCAATTAAATTTAAAACAATTAATTCATTATTTTGTAGAGCACAGACATGAGGTAGTTGTTCGTAGAACTGAATTTGAATTAAAAAAAGCAGAGGCAAGAGCACATATTTTAGAAGGGTTAATTATTGCTTCTGATAATATAGATGAAGTAATAGCTATTATTAGAGCATCGAAAAATGCAGATGAAGCTAGAGAGAAATTAATTGAACGTTTTGAATTAACAGAAATTCAAGCAAAAGCAATTGTAGAAATGCGATTGCGTCAGTTGACAGGTCTGGAGCAAGATAAGTTGAGGGCAGAATATGATGAAGTTATGCTCACTATTGCTGATTTAAAAGATATTTTAGGAAGCGAAGAGAGACGTTATAAAATAATTACAGAAGAATTAATTTATGTGCGTGATAAATATGGCGATGAGCGTCGTTCTATAATAGAGTATGCTGGAGGAGATATGAGTATTGAAGATATGATTCCTGATACTAAAGTAGTAGTAACTATTTCTCATGCAGGGTATGTTAAACGTACTAATTTAGATGAATATAAAGTTCAGAATAGAGGAGGAAGAGGACAAAAAGGAGTTACTACTCGTAATGAAGATTTTTTAGAGCACTTGTTTATAGGTACCAATCATCAACATATGCTTTTCTTTACACAAAAAGGGAAAGTGTTTTGGATGCGAGTTTATGAAATTCCTGAAGGAGGTAAAAATACTAAAGGAAGAGCAATTCAAAATCTTATCAATATAGAACAAGATGACAAAGTAAAAGCATTCTTGGTTACTGATAGTTTAAAAGACGAAGATTATATTAATAGTCATTACATTATAATGGCTACTAAAAAAGGGAAAGTAAAGAAAACTCCTTTAGAACAATATTCTCGCCCTAGAGCAAATGGAATTAATGCTATTACGATTAAAGAAGGGGATGAGTTACTAGAAGCTAAGTTAACTACAGGAGATAGCCAAGTAATGTTAGCATTGAAATCTGGTAAATCTATTCGTTTTGAAGAAGAGAAAACGAGACCTATGGGTAGAACTGCCTCAGGTGTTAGAGGAATCACTTTACAACACGAAGATGATGAAGTAATAGGTATGGTTTCTGTGAATGATATGGAAAGTAACATTTTAGTAGTTTCTGAAAAGGGATATGGTAAACGATCTAAATTGGAAGACTATAGAGTTACTAATAGAGGAGGAAAAGGAGTTAAAACATTGAATATTTCGGAAAAAACAGGTAGTTTGGTAGCTATTAAAAATGTGGATAATTCTAATGATTTAATGATTATCAATAAATCAGGAATTACTATTAGAATGGCTGTAGAAGATTTACGTGTTATGGGACGTGCAACTCAAGGTGTTCGATTAATTAATATTAAAAATAATGACAGTATTGCAGCTGTTGCTAAAGTTATGCAAGAAGAAGATGAAGATGAGAATGGCACGGAAATTGAAAATGAAACTATTGTAAATTAAGAATTCTGTATAACATAAAAATAAAAACAACTAAAATGAGAAAACAAGTATTGGTATTTTCTTTAGGTTTATTAACATTAGCTTCTTTCGCACAAAAGAAAGAACTTAAATCTATAGAAAAGGCACTTAATAAAAATGATTTTAATGGAGCATCAACAATTGTAAAATCAATAGAAGGATCAATTGAAGGAGCAGATGATAAATATAAATCTAAGTACTACTTTTTAAAAGGTCAAACAGAAGTAGGAAAGAAAGATTATGAAAAAGCGGTTGCAGCTTTTAATCAATTATTTGATTTTGAAAAGAAAATAGGCAAAGAACGTTATTCTTCTGAAGCTAGACCAGTTATAAATAAAATTATACAGTCTGTTTCTGAAAAAGCAATTAACTCATACAATAAAGATAAAAACTTTGTTGAAGCGGCTAAATATTTTTACATGACTTATAAATTAAGTCCTAAAGATACTTCATTTGCTTATAATGCAGCAGTAAGTGCAACGCAAGCTAAGAAGTATGAAGATGCTTTAAAGTACTATAAAGAGTTAAGGGATGTTGGTTATACAGGTAAAGAAACTCTGTATTTAGCTACCAACAAAGAGAATGGTAAAGAAGAGAATTTGGGTAGTAAAACTCAAAGAGATTTAATGGTTAAATCTGGAAAATATTTGAAGCCAGTTAATAAGACTACAGACGGTAAATCAGCTTTAATTATAAAAAACATAGCTTTAATTTTAAAAGAGCAAGGTAAAACAGATGAAGCTATAGCAGCATTGTCTGAAGCAAGAAAAGCAAACCCTAAAGATTTAAATTTATTATTGAATGAAGCTGATATGTATATAAAGCTTGGTAAAATGGATAAGTTTGGAGAGTTGATGAATGAAGCAGTTTCTTTAGATCCTAATAACCCTAGTTTATATTATAATTTAGGAGTTGTAAACTTTAATCAAGGTAGAGCAGAAGATGCTATTAAGTATTATAAAAAAGCAATTGAATTAAAACCAGACTATGCAGATGCATATATGAATTTATCAGTTGTTATCTTGGATAAAGAGAAAGCGATTGTTGAAGAAATGAATAAGAATTTATCGAACTTTAAGAAATACGATCAACTGGCTTTAGATCAGAAAAACGTATACAGAGAAGCATTACCTTATTTAGAAAAAGCTGATGGCTTAAATCGAACAGTAGATACTGTTAAATCTTTAATGAGTATTTATGAAGTTTTAGAAATGAACTCTAAGTCTAAAGAATTTAGAGGTTTATATAAATCAATGAGATAAGTAGTAATATACTTGAGTAAAATAGAAAAGGCGGAGATTTTAAATTCCCGCCTTTTTTTATATCATTTTTTTAATCATTCTGAGTTTATGAGAATGTTTTAAAGTATCAGTATTATATATTCCACTATGATCTAGTTTGTCTATTCTAACTTTACCATGAGCATGAATAATATTGTAATCATTCATAACAATACCTACATGAGTAATGTGACCTTCTTCATTATCAAAAAAAGCTAAATCACCGGGTTCACTTTCTTCTATAAAACTTAAAACATCTCCTTGCGTAGCTTGTTCTTTTGCATCTCTAAGTAAACTGTAACCACAAAGTTTGTAAACAGTTTGAGTAAATCCAGAACAATCTATTCCAAAAGGAGTTTTTCCTCCCCATAAATAAGGGGTGTTTAAAAATTGAAAAGCAGTTTCTACAATAGAATTTTTAGGTAATTGCTTACTGTTAATTTTGCCTTCATAGATGTATGAATTGTTATTAATAGTAAATGTATTCTTCTCGTAAAAAGGTAATCTAGCACCCAGAGGAATTGTTGTTAAATTATTGTTTTTATCAGAGATAAAATCAATTAATTCTCCAGCGTAGAATTGATGTTCGTTTTCTAGTTGATTAAAAGTGATTTCAGATATTTCTTCATATTGTTTATTATCTACATATCCTTCATATCCATCAAAAGCTAATTTGATTTTACTCCATTTTTTTGTTCTATTTAAAACATAGAAATGTTCACCAAAGATAATTTGATTAACCATTTCAGAAGTATCTGAAGGTTCTAAACGAAGCGGTATAATACTTAAATTACAAATTCCAAACAATAGGAAAACTTTTAAAAATTAAATTCTTTCAATAACCATTGCGCTAGCACCACCACCACCATTACAAATACCGGCAGCACCTATTTTAGCATTGTTTTGTTTTAAAATTGAAGTTAAAGCAATAACAATTCTAGCTCCAGAAACACCTAATGGATGACCTAAAGAAACAGCTCCTCCATTAACATTCACTTTATCTGAATCTAATCCTAAAATTTTTGTATTGGCTAATCCAACAACTGAAAAAGCTTCATTTAATTCAAAATAATCAACTTCATCAGTAGAAATACCAGCTTTAGCTAAAGCTTTAGGTAGTGCTTTAGCAGGTGCGGTTGTAAACCATTTAGGTTCATGAGCAGCATCTGCATATCCTTTGATTTTTGCAAGAGGCTGTATACCTAATTCTTTAGCTTTATCAGCAGACATTAAGACCAATGCAGCCCCACCATCATTTATTGTAGATGCATTTGCAGCAGTAACAGTTCCTTCTTTAGTAAAAGCAGGTCGTAAAGATGGTATTTTTTCCATTCTTACATTTTTGTATTCTTCATCTTCACTAAAAATAACAGGCTCTCCTCTTCTTTGTGGTACTTCAACAGGTACAATTTCATCTGCAAACTTTCCTTCGCTCCAAGCTTTAGCAGAACGATTGTAAGATTCTATAGCGAAATTATCTTGATCTTCTCTAGAAAAATTGTATTTAGTAGCGCATTCATCGGCACAAACTCCCATGGCAACTTTTTCGTAGGCATCAACTAAACCATCTCTTTGCATTCCATCTTCCATTTTTACTGGACCGAATTTGGTAGAAGATCTTGCATGTTGATAATGGGGTATCATACTCATATTTTCCATTCCTCCAGCTACAACGATTTCTGCATCACCTAAAGCAATTGTCTGTGCAGCTAACATAATAGATTTCATACCAGAAGAACATACTTTATTAACAGTAGTACAAGGCACTGTATCTGGAATACCAGCCATGATAGCTGCTTGCCTAGCAGGAGCTTGACCTAAACCTGCAGATACAACATTACCCATATAAACTTCTTCTACTTGGTTTGGTTCAATATTTAATTTATTTAACGCGCCTTTGATAGCAATAGCTCCTAATTTAGGAGCTGGTATATTAGACAATGTACCTAAAAAACTTCCAATTGGAGTTCTAGCTACAGATGCAATAACTACTTCTTTCATTATAAATGTATTTGTTTGTTATGTAATGCGAAAATAACCATTTTATAGCAAGTTCTCAAATAATAACAAAAGGTTATATTTACAATTCTAACTTTATGAAAATGGACAAAATTATTAACAGTTTATATAAAAACAACGCATCTATTTATAGGGTATTGTTGTTCATTATCACTACTTTTTCAATTGTATATTTATTGCCAAAAGGAGGGCAGTTTAGATATGATTTTTCTAGAGGTAAACCTTGGCAGTATAATAATTTGTATGCTCCGTTTGATTTTGCAATTCAGAAATCTGAAGGAGAAGTTTCGTTAGAAATTAAGCAGGTTAAAACGTCGTTACAACAATGTTTTTCATATGATTTAGAGATTCCTAAAAAGAAAAAAGAAACGTTTTTAAAAATGATGAATTCATTGTCGTCTTTAGATAGTGTTAATTCGTTAGAAATAGAAAAACTTACAGATGAAGGAGAACAAATAATAAAAAAAGTATATGATTACGGTTTTGTGGATGAAGTTTCGAAGGAAAAATTAAATGAAAATACATTAATAGCAGTAAGAAAAGCACATTCTATAGAAGATGTTCCTTTTACAAAACTTACACAATCTAAAGAAATTTTGCCAATGATTGTTGAAGGATTTTCAATTTTTAAGAAATCATTTAGTAAAGATTTTGCAGTAAAACAACTGTCTGAACTATTAGAACCTAATGTGAAATTTGATGCTGAATTTACACAAAAAGGACTGGATGAGGCAATAAAGGAAATTTCATATACTAAAGGGAAAATATCTAAAGATGAATTAATAATTCAAAAAGGAGATATTGTTGAAGGGAGAAATTTTAATATTCTAAAATCATTAAAAGAGACTTCTAAATCTCAAATATGGACCAAATCAAATTATAATTGGTTGGTGTTTGGGTATACCATTTTGGTTTCCTTAGCACTTCTAATGTTATTATTGTTTTTACACCGCTATAGGCTAGATATTTTTAATAATAATAGTCAAGTTACTTTTATTTTTTTAAATGTTTTACTAATCATTTTTGCTCAAACATTAATGGTTACTTATAACCCAGACTTGTTATATGTAATTCCTTTAACAATACTTCCAATTGTATTGAAAGCTTTTTTTGATGCAAGATTAGGATTGTTTACACACATCTTAACTATTCTTCTACTTGGTTTTATAGTTCCTAATAGTTTTGAATTTATTTATTTGCATATCATTGCAGGAATTGTAACAATCTTATCTGTATCAGAATTATATAAAAGAGCTAGCCTATTTATTTCAATATTACAAGTAACATTTGTTTATATGATTACTTATTTTGCATTTTCTATTATAAAAGAAGGGAATGCAGCAAATATAAAATGGGAATATTTTGGATGGTTTGCAATGAATGGCTTGTTGTCTTTTTTGGCGGTCTTTTTTATCTATTTCTATGAAAAAGTATTTGGTTTAGTATCTGACGTTACTTTATTAGAGCTTTCTAATACAAATTCTAAACTTTTAAGGGAATTGAATGAAAAAGCACCAGGAACATTTCAACATTCGATACAGGTGGCTAATTTAGCTGAAGCAGCAGCAAATGAAATAGGAGCAAATTCTATGTTAGTCCGTACAGGAGCTTTGTATCATGATGTAGGGAAAATGACGAACCCTAAGTATTTTACAGAAAATCAAATTACAGGAGTAAATCCACATAATGATTTATCTCCTAAAGATAGTGCTCAGATAATTCTAAATCATGTTATTAAAGGGATAGAAATAGCTAAAAAAAATAAAATACCAGATAGGATTATTGATTTTATTAGAACACATCATGGAACAAATTTAGTGTACTTTTTTTATAAAAAGGAGCAAGAAGATAACCCTGACGTAGTAATTGATAAAAAGAAATTCAGATATCAAGGCCCAATACCATTTTCTAAAGAAACAGCTATTTTAATGATTTGTGATTCGGCAGAAGCGGCATCAAAGAGTTTAAAAAATCCAACAGCACAATCTATAGACGAATTAATTGATAAAGTTGTTGAAGGACAAAAAAACAATAATCAATTCATTAATTCAGATATTACCTTTAGGGAAATAGAAAAAATAAAAAAAATTATTAAAGCTAAGTTGATGAATATATATCACTTACGTGTAGAGTATCCAGAATAAGTAAAAATTTTATCAAAAAAACTTGTGAGATTCCTTTTCTAATGCTAAATTTGCACTCGCAATTTTTAGTTCAAACTTGCGGTTTGAAATTGAAATATTGGAGAGGTGGCAGAGTGGTAATGCAGCAGATTGCTAATCTGTCGAC
>CALISK010000133.1 GCA_938041625.1 uncultured Tenacibaculum sp.
TCTATTACGACTGGTTTACGCGGTTTAAGTTATGTTGAAGTTGAAATTACTGGCCCTAATAGAGATCTTCATTCTGGATTATATGGTGGAGCTGTTGCTAACCCTATTAACATTCTTTCTAAAATGATTGCTTCTTTACATGATGAAAATAATCATATTACAATACCTGGCTTTTATGATAAAGTAGAAGAATTAAGTAAAGAAGAGAGAGATGAAATGGCTAAAGCTCCCTTTTCTATTTCAGCATATAAAGATGCATTAAACATTAATGATGTTTATGGTGAAAATGGATACACAACTAATGAGCGTAATTCTATTAGACCTACACTAGATGTGAATGGTATTTGGGGTGGATATACAGGTGAAGGTGCTAAAACAGTAATCGCTTCTAAAGCATATGCAAAAATATCAATGCGTTTAGTTCCTAATCAAAATTGGGAAGAGATAACTGAGTTATTTAAAAATCATTTTGAAAATATTGCTCCAGATAGTGTTACTGTAAAGGTGACGCCACATCATGGCGGACAAGGTTATGTTACTCCAACAAACAGCATTGGTTACCAAGCAGCCAGTAAAGCGTACAATGAAACATTCGGTGTTTTACCTATTCCGCAAAGAAGTGGCGGAAGTATTCCTATTGTTGCTTTATTTGAACAAGAATTAAAAAGCAAAACTATATTAATGGGATTTGGTTTAAATTCTGACGCAATACACTCACCTGATGAACATTTTGGAATATGGAACTATTTAAAAGGTATAGAAACAATACCCTATTTTTATAAATATTTTACTGAACTATATTAAAAAACAACTAAAACTCTGATTAACAAAAGGGTTTTAGTTTTTTTTTATACATTTGCCGCCAAAAAAAGTTATCGATGAAAAAGATCCTACTCATTTTGGCAGCAATTTTATTTTCTGTGAATATACAATCACAAGAAATCAACTTGTCTTCTCTATTAATTCCTAAAGAACTAACAAAACACGCAAATGCAGTAGTTAAAGAAAGTTATACTGAAGTTACTATCGACGCTATCGATCTAATGCATGTGAAGAAGAAAAGAACGATAACAATACTTAATAAACTAGGAAACAAAGAAGTAGACACTTATGTTCACTATAATAATGATACTAAAGTAACTAAGCTATCTGCCAAAATATATAACTCTTTAGGTGTAGAAATAAAAAAGTACTCTAAAAGCAAATTTATAGACATTAGTGCTGTAGACGGTGGTACTCTTTATTCTGATTCAAGAGTAAAATATATCGATTACACTCCAACTAGTTATCCTTATACAGTAGTTTTTGAATGTGAATACAAAACAGCTTCAACCGCCCTTATTCCTTCTTGGCACCCTATAACTTCATTTCTTGTTTCTGTTAAAAAAAGTGAATTCAAAATAAACAATCCTAAAAATCTTAAAATAAGAACTAAAGAAATAAATTTCAAAGACTTTCCTATAAAAAAAATCTCTAATGAATCTATTCATTATTTAGCAGAAAACTTATCCGCTATTAAACCTGAAAAAATTAGTTTATCTTTTATCGACTTAACCCCCTCCCTTATAACTTCTTTAAATAACTTTACTTTAAAAGGAGTTAAAGGAAAAGCTGAAAATTGGAAAGAGTATGGACTTTGGATGAATAATAGCCTTTTAAAAAATAAAACAACACTATCTGATGCTACAATTACTAAAGCTAAAAATTTAGTTAAAGGTATTGATGATAAAATTGAAAAAGCAAAAATCTTATACAAATTCATGCAAGAAAGAACACGCTACATTAGTGTTCAAGTAGGAATTGGCGGTTTAGAACCTATACCTGCTTCTGAAGTAGATCAATTAGGTTATGGAGATTGTAAAGGTTTAACCAATTACACCAAAGCACTTTTTAATGCTGTCGGAATTAAATCTTATTACTCTGAAATTTGGGCTGGAAAATCAAAAAGAAATATTGATAAAGATTTTTTTTCAATACAAGGTAATCATGTTATTTTAAACATTCCAAATAACGGTAATGATGTTTGGTTAGAATGCACTAGTCAAAATACTCCTTTTGGTTTCTTAGGTGATTTTACAGACGATAGAGATGTACTTGTAATTACTCCTGAAGGTGGTATTATTAAAAGAACTCCTGTCTATAAAAACGAAACAAATATTCAAACTACTAAAGCTACTATTTCTATTACTGAAGAAGGTAATGTTTCTGCGGATATTGAAATTACATCAAAAGGAATTCAGTATGACAATAAATTTCATATTGAAACCAAATCTAATGATAATTTAAAAAAATATTACAAATCTAATATTTGGGATTACAACAACAACCTTGAAGTTAACTCCATTAACATTAACAACGATAAAGAAAAAACCATATTTAAAGAAAAATTAACTGTTACGATTAAAGATTATGCTACAAAAACTGACAATGAATTATTATTTAGATTAAACGTTTTTAATAAAAATTCTTTTATAC
The DNA here is from genome assembly GCA_938041625.1 of uncultured Tenacibaculum sp. Lineage (GTDB taxonomy): Bacteria > Bacteroidota > Bacteroidia > Flavobacteriales > Flavobacteriaceae > Polaribacter. Next base: position 2,476 of record CALISK010000133.1, read on the forward strand.
CGAAACGCTATCGCACAAGGAAACTTCCACTTAAAATCGACAGAGGTTATAAAGACATAGACGAATATACAATTACGACCCCAACATCTTATAAAATAACTCAATTACCACAAAAAAAAGAATTGAAAACCAAATTTGGTAATTACACTATTGAATTGAAAAAAATAAATGAACATTCTATTTTATATTCAAAATCAATTTTAATAAAAGAAGGAACTTACACCAAAGAAGATTACAAATTATACCGAAAATTCAGAAAAAGTATTGCTAAACAAGAAAGTTTACGAATTGCTTTACAAAAGCAATAATATTTACTAAAAAAAGAAAAAATCATGAAGAATTTATTTATTTTATTTACACTTTTAATAACCTTTAAAAGCTTTTCTCAAGAGATTGAATTTGGAGAAGTTTCCAACCAAGAACTTAAAGAAGCTTTTCATTCAATAGATTCAAGTGCTAATGCAGCTTATCTTTATAAAAAAAGAAGGACATATTATCAGTACAATCAAAGTAAAGGTTTTATGTTAATTACCGAGATACACAATCGAATTAAAATATACAATAAAGAAGGTTTCGATAAAGCTACTTTTAAAATCCACACATACAAAACTAAAGGAAACAAAGAAAAAGTATTGAGCGTAAAAGGTTATTCTTTCAACATAGAAAATGACAAAATAAAAAAGACAAAACTTAAAAAAGAACACCGCTTTAAAGAAGAAGTTTCTGATAATCGCGATATTGTAAAAATTGTTTTCCCTGATGTAAAAAAAGGGACTATTATCGATTTAAAATATGTTTTTAATTCTCCATTTGAACAAAATATTGACGAAATAAATTTCCAATACAATATACCTGTAAACAAATTAGATATTACTGTTGAGTATCCTGAATATTACAATTTTAAAAAGATTTCAAAAGGATACTATAGTGTACCTGTTAATAGCACAAAAAAAAGAGGTAGTATTACATTTACCTCAAAAACAAGAAGAGGAGGAAGTTTAAACAGTGCTGTAAAAACTTCTTTTCAAAGCTCCACTGTCGATTACACAAAATATGTAGATAAATACAAAGCTTCAAACATTCCTGCTATCTCAGAAAAAGAACCTTATGTTTATAGCACACAAAATTATAGAGGGGGTATTAAATACGAATTATCCTCTACTAAATTCCCTAATAGTCGCCCTAGGTATTACACTACCTCTTGGGAAGATGTAAGTAAAAAAATATACTCTTTTAAAGGCTTTGGAAGTGAAATAAACAAAACAAACTATTATAAAGAGGATTTAAACAACTTAATTACTAAATCTACCAAATCAGCAGAAAAAGTTGGCCTTATTTTTCAATTTGTAAAATCAAAAGTAAAATGGAATGGTAATTATGGTAAATACACCCAAGAAGGAGTAAAAAAAGCTTATAAAAATGGTTCCGGGAATGTAGCAGACATCAACTTAATGTTAATCTCTATGTTAAGACAAGCTGGTTTAAATGCCAATCCTGTTTTAGTAAGCTCTAAAACGAATGGTATTCCTTTACATCCCACTTTAGATGGTTTTAATTATGTAGTAGCTATGGTTCAATTTAGCAATAATTCCTACGCTTTATTAGATGCTACAGAACCATATTCTACCCCAAACGTGCTACCAATAAGAGCTTTAAATTGGAATGGAAGAAAAGTAACTAAAGAAGGTCACTCTGGCTGGGTTAATCTTAAATCTCCGAAGCATTCTTTAGAAGAAAGAACGATAAAAGCAACAATAGATACAGACGGAACTATTAATGGTTTATTTATAAAAAAAGAAAAAATGTTGAACGCTTTATTAAGTAGAAATAAATTTAATAACGTTAACAAAGAAGATATCATCTCTAAACTTGAAGAGAAGTATGATTTTGAAATTGAAAATTTAAAAATTGCAAATCAAAATAAACTAGGAAGTACATTAACTCAAATGTTAAAGTTCTCTTCAGACAATTTAGTAGAAGAAATCAATAACAAACTCTATGTAAATCCTTTCTTGTTTTTAACTTCTTCTACAAACCCATTTAAATCAAACAAAAGAGAATTCCCTGTAGATTATATAACCCCATGGAAAGATGTAAATAAAATATCTATTAAAATTCCTGAGGGTTATCAAGTAGAATCTATTCCTGAACAATTAGCTATAGGGCTTCCTGAGAACCAAGGTTTTTTCAAGTTTATAGTTGTTAAACAAGGTTTAAACATTAAAGTTAGCGCTATTTTGCAATTCAATTCATCAATGATAGCTCCAACTTATTATCAAACTCTTAAAGATTTTTATTCTAAAATTATTGCTAAGCAAAATGAAAAAATCGTATTAATTAAGAAATAAAAAATGATTAAGATCAAGCAAATTCTTTTTTTCTCTTTTTTCTTATTTTATAATGTTTCCGCACAAAACAAGGATAGTTTTAAACTTAATAAAGCTACTATAGATGAGCTTAAAATGGTTACTTATGAAAAAGATTCTATTGCAAAAGCAGTGATTTTAGAAGAAAAAGGTCATATATATATCGATCATAAAAATGATTATAACTTTAGAAAAAATATTTATAGGCGTATTAAAATTTTTGATCAATCTGAATTTGATCAAGCTACAATAAACATCGATCTGTATGACAAAGAAAAAATAAAATACATACAAGCTGTCTCATATAATTATGAAGATAATAAAATGTATAAAATCAATTTAACTAAAGATAAAATTTACAGAAAAAAGGTTTCTGAAAAATGGACTGAAGTTAGCTTTACACTTCCTAATATTCAAAAAGGAAGTGTT
>CALISK010000134.1 GCA_938041625.1 uncultured Tenacibaculum sp.
ATATTAGTAGATAGTGTAAACTATTGTAGAAAAGAAAAAGGAATGGAGTTGTATTGTTATTGTTTTATGCCAAATCATATTCATTTTATATTTAGGTCGGCAAATGAAGATCCTTCAGGATTATTAAGAGACTTTAAAAAGCATACTTCAAAAAAAGTAATAGAGGCAATTAAAAACAACCTACAGGAAAGTAAAAAAGAATGGCTATTATGGATGTTTGAAAGAGCAGGAAAAAAGAATGCGAGTGTTTCAAAATATCAATTTTGGCAGCATCATAATAAACCTATTGAATTATGGGGTGAAAAAGTAATTAAGCAGAAAATAGAGTATATTCATAATAATCCAGTAGTAAGCGGATTTGTAACGAATCCAGAAGATTGGAAATATAGTAGTGCTAGGAATTTTGAAGGAGATTTTACAGTTTTAAAAATAGATGAGGTTGGATTTTTATAACTTAACTTAGATATGTTTTCTTATTCACTGATGCCACTAGTTTTGAAAACTAGCGGGAGCAAAGGGGAGATCAGTTTACGATCACTAATAATATTTTCTAAGCAACCGATTAAACCCAGCTTAAAAAACACTATAGGATCTATACTTCTTTGTCCGCTTTTACCATAGTAAACTGCTGTTTCTTTATATAAAAAATCTAATTGAAGTATGTCTTTTAATCCTCTGTAAAAATTAGCTGTGGGTACATGATCGCTTAAGCGAAAGCTATTAAATAACTTCTCCTGGTATATTTTAACGCCTTGCATAATTAAAAATAAGAAACCAATTAAATCTTAACTCTATTCTAATCTTATTTTTTTGTTAACCAGTGCAACAAACACACCGTATAAAATTAATTGCTAATTCTAGCTTACTTACGAAAGTCCTCGCAGACTTTCTATCTGTGTTTTATTTACTAACTTTAGTGTTTAAACCAGGCAACTAATCTTATACATCAACGTTGTCGGTAGTAAAAAATCATCTTTAAACGCAAACAACCAGAACTTTGTAACTTACTGATAATGAATAATATTAGAGTCCTTTTACTTTTGCTTTCATTCTTTATCTTAAGTTGCACTAAAACAAAAAAAGATAAGAACCTATATATAGCTAACATAGAAAATGACGAACGTCTAGCTAATATTTACTTTAATCTTTATATTACAGATAACAATGACTCTAACAACTTAATTCGAACAAGTTTACGAGCTTTAGATGATGGGAAAATGAATGATAAAAATACCTTTTTGTTAAATAATAAACCCTTTAACATGGTAACTAGGCAAAGTAATTATTATATCTCCTATGCAACATATGTAGCTCATGAATATATAAAAAATCAAGATTATTTGTTTGAAGTAATTTTAGCGGATAGTTCTAGACATACATTGGCATATATAAAGCCAAGAAACGATTACCAGGATTTAAATTATATGATTCCAAAACATTTTTCTTATGATACAAATCTAGAGTTAAAATGGGAAAACATCTATTTGCCAACTAGTTTAGAAATTCAAAAAGAAATATATGAGACAATATTTGAAAGAAAATATCCAGATGCTCCTCATCGAAATACTCACTTTAAAAATCATGACTATGGATACAAAATAACCGATAAAAGTGGAAGTTACACTATAAATAAGTCTTCATTAAAAGATTCGTTAGAGGTTACGGTTGGAATTAAAGCAATTTTTGAGCATAGAGAAAAAGGTAGACTAAACCCAAATTTACGGAATAACAACTGTAATTTAACTTACATAAATAGAGTTAAGAAAATGTCCATTCTCAAAGAGTAATAACTATCTTTTAAATTATAATTAGAGTAATGTATTAAAACTCAAATAAACTATCGACAACAAGGTATAAAAAACATAGGGCGGAATAAGCGTTTTGAATAAAGGCTTTTGTTTTTTTGTTGGGTCGCCAAATATAAATTTGGCATTTCAATCTTGAAGATAAAAGCAAAATATTATATTTGGCTTAGTGTCAAATCTAAATGTAGTACCGATCACCTGCCCTACGATTTCTTATACTAACCGTTATAAAACATTTGAGGAGAGATTTTACTCAAAGAAAAAAATGGTTCACTCATTGTCATTTTTCAGAAATAGAAAAAGTAATTAATATTGAGTAATTAAAATAAAAAAATGAGATTATTCAATATCATATTATTTCTAATATTAGCTAGTTTATCGGTTAACGGACAAAATAACTCAATCGAATCAACGAAATTAGATAGCCTATATGTTCGTGCACTAAACAGCAGAATTGACTTGTTGTTATCAAGCGGATGGAATTACATAGAACTAAACGAATATGGTAATCGAATAAAAAGTCTGAATGTATCTGACCGTTACAAATTCTTAACTAATGCTGAATTGATTGATTTGTCGATTAAAAAAAAGAAGACAATTAATGTAATTAGAGTTTTACATAAAATTGTGGCAAAAGACACAATCGATATAAATTTTGGATTAGTAAATGTGACAGCTAAACGAAAAATACATTTTAATAATGGATTGAAATTTAAAAAAGCGGAATTCACAATTGGTTGCGGAGGAACAAACGGCTATCAACCAGACATTCGTTTTGTATTTAATGAAAAAAATAAAGCTTGGAATATTATAAGTAATCAATATGTAGTAACATCGAAAACCGAATTTAATAATGAGTCTGTAAATCTATATGCATTCATTGGAGAAAAAATATCAGTCACGGAATTTGACCCAAATGAAAATAATACTCGAATAGAAATTGATTCAATATCTGGAGATACAATTCGGAGAGTAAGTTATTTTATGGACAGCGGTTTCAAAAGCAAATATAAAGTTGTTAAAAATGTGTTTAATAACTTAAAAACAGACACGATTGAATTTGTTGCGTATGACCATTATGGACGACCAGTATTTGAGAATTACAAAAACGTGATTTTATACATTTCCTTAAACAAAGAAAAAGGTAATTACTATCATCAGAAATATCAATTTGACCCAGTAGAGAAAACAAGAAACGGAACTTGGAAAGGATTGAAAGGAGAGACTGTTGAACAGCTTTTTACAGAAAAAAAGAAAGGAGTTTTTACTGCTCGTGGAATTTTTGCGGAATAAAAAACGTTTTACAACACTGGTAACCGTTGCACAACCCCATAATTTCACAAAAAACAACTTTAAATACCCCTTTTTAAGAGGTTTATTTTTTTAGTAATTATAAACAGTTTTTAATTTAGAGTCCCGTAAAAAGGAGCATATAAATGCTACGAATATCCATTTTATTAAAAACAAAGTATTTATAGCCTTGGTCTTACTTTTTATGGTCTTTTTTGTAAATTTTAAATACTTTTTCAAATTATAGGCCATTGCGGATTTCGGATACATGTATCACTTTATTTGCCTGCTTAATTCCTTAATGTATTTATTTTTCGAAGTCCTATAAATTGTGTTAATGCACAAAAAAAACGAGCGCTACAGTACTTTACCGTTTCCCTTTCATATAACGCCCTTGTTTGCTATTTATTCGTTTGTTATTTCGCTCATATTCTTCTCGGTAATAGGGTACACTAATCTTTTTCTATTTTGCTGTTTTCCCTAAGCATTACTTCTTTATAGGACAGGTTTTACATAGCTTACTGGATCCTCGATATTCTTTCTTTTTTGTTTGTGTTCTATAATCTAAAAATACTTTTTTAAATGGGATCATTTTTCCTTCTGGGCATTGGTAATAATCTTCTGGTCTGCCTTTGTAAGTTTCATGAGGCGGTATAAAACAGGTGATACTTTTTCTTTCTAAATAAACATATACCTCACCACTACTATAACCTGTATCGGCTATGCAATTTTCTAATAAAAAACCAGAACGCCATAAGCGTTTATGCAAACGGTTCACAATATCTTCTAAACATTGGCTGTCTTTTTTATCGGCGTGACAAGCTTGTATATCTGTAATAACGATGAAATTAAAAAATTAAAGAACTAGAATTTCAAAAAGACTTTCAAAAAGACATTATCGCGGATCTGGAACTTATTACAGGAGTTGATATGTAAAAAAAGCCGTTACTCAAAACATTAGCAAAAGAGATAGAACTAAAGAAGAAAAACCGTTTAAAAGAAAATGGTTCTTTGGATGTTTTGGGATATCTAAACAGGCCATTAATAAAAGACTAAAAAAAACAAGAAATAGATCATCAAAAACTAATCAGATTGGTCAAAGCCTAATGCAAGAAAGTAGGTTCTAAAACTGGTAGAATTAAGCTATATAATGAACTTAAAATAGATTTCATTAAAGCTAATATTAAAATAGACAGAGACAAATTTTATCGATTCTTGAGACTCAAGAATTTCTTAGTTCCTAAAACAGAAAATAGTCACAACTACTTAGCATTAGTAACTGATGCCTATTCTAAGCTAATTATGAGTTATAAACTCGATAATCATATGAGAAGATCACTTTTACGGATGAACTGGAGATGGCAATTAAAAATAGAGAATACCCCAATCTAAAACTCATTCATCATTCGGACGGAGGATTTTACGTCCAAATGGTAAAAAGCTATTGGATATGTTGTTTTTTCATCTCGAAACGAAAGCAATTTTAAAAAATATTCTAATTCAATTCACGGAATTGTT
>CALISK010000135.1 GCA_938041625.1 uncultured Tenacibaculum sp.
CCAAATGATTCATAATCGATTATAGAATGTGAAATCAGAATTTTATCTAATTCCCAAAACTTAGCGTCTTTATTTTTAATATTATTTTTGCTTTCTAACAATCAATAATCCGTTTACAACTATAAAAGTTAAAATACTAGGCAACACCCAACCAAAATGATAATTTGCTAATGGTATTAATTCTTTAACTCCTACCAATAATTTTTTATCTATAACAAAACCTAAAAAATCTGGAATACTAAAGATAAAAGTTATAGCTACCACCCATTTAAAAATAGTTTCAGTACACCATTTTTCAGGTAAAACATTTAATATAATTAACACAATAGTTATCGGATAAATAAACATTAATACTGGTAAAGCAATTATAATGATAGAATGAAAATCTAATTGACCAACTAATACACCAATTAAACAACCCAAAATAGCTGTAACTACATATACTCTTTGAGACCCTTTAAATAAGCCTTTAAAATAATCAGCCGTACCTGTAATAATACCAACAGCTGTAGTAAAACATGCTAAGGCAATAAGTGTACTTAAAAAAACATTTCCAATATTTCCTAATGTTGCTATACTTATACCTCTTAATAAATTTGCTCTTTGCATATCATTACTTAATGTACCATCAACTAATATTTCTGAACCATAAAAAGCGCCTACAGAAATTAATCCTGCATAAATTATAAACAATCCTAAGCCTGCAATAAAACCTGATTTTTTAATTAATTCCTTTTTCTCAATAAACGAGGTATGCCCTTTTAAATTTAAAGAAATAATGACAACACCACCAACAACAACAGCTCCAATAGCATCAAAAGTTTGATAACCTTCTAATAAACCACCTACAATAGGTGTTTCAAAAACACTAGGATTCATAATCATATCACTAGAAAACAATCCTATACCAATAACTAATATTAAAATAATAATTATAAAAGGCGTTAGGTATTTACCTATAAGACTTAAAACCTTTGATCTATTTAAAACAAAAACTAAAACTAAAGTAAAATAAACACAACTTGTTATTAATGGACTTGTACCAAAAAATGGATTAATTGCTATTTCATGTGTTGCAGAGGCTGTTCTAGGAGATGGAATAGCTATGGAAATAATATAAACAATAATACAATACAGTAAACTAAATGTAGGTGACACTTTTTTTCCAAAATCATATAAAGTTCCCTGTAATTTGGCATGCGCTAAAATTCCGAAAATCGGAATTATAACCGCAGTAATAACAAAACCTATTGTTACCCAAAACCAATTATCACCACCATTGTAACCTAAAAGAGGTGGTAACAATAAATTTCCTGCTCCAAAAAACATGGAAAATAAAGCAAAACCAGTAATAAGAGTTTCTTTAGTTTTATTCATAATCAGTGTTAATTAAAGTAAATATCGTTTTTAAGAATCATCGTTTTAAATCATTTCACTTACTTCAACTCCCTTTTGACTTAAGAGCGTTTTTAAAATTGAAACATCCATACTGTCTATAGCTCTTATAGAAGTAGGAAAATCAAACCCTTTTTCTTCTTTAATTCCTTTAATAAATATGAATCCTTGCATTCTAGGATAATCTGATCTAAATAGTTTTTTATTATTATAAATAGACCCAATTTCTGAATATTCTATTTTTATATAATCATATTTTCCAAATAAACTTTTATAAGCAAATGAATATTTCCCTCCAGGATGCAACGCTACAACCATAGAAGAATCATATAATTCCACAATTGGAATATTGTACCTAATTGATTGATACAATTTTTTAATTCCCTTGTATGTTAAATTCAAACACAAAAGCATTCCAAAAAAACTTAAAATATTACCTAAATCAAACTTAAATTCTAAGTTATCATATATTTGAGTAGCAAAAAAAAACATGGCAAGTACTACAACAATTCCTAAAAAAATAAAACCTCCTCTAGAGCCATCACTTAAATAATATGTTTTATTTGATTTCATAACTTATTAAGTTTATAAGTTGATGAAGATACATATTTTTGCGTCATGGAGAAATCTCTTATATTTAAAGAAGCGAACATTACCTATTATATATACGGGTCTAATAAAAAGGATTCGCTTGTTTTATTACATGGTTTTTTAGAAAACTCATCTATGTGGAAAACAATTATTGAAACACTTTCTAATTCGCATCAAATTATTTCTATTGATTTACTTGGACATGGAAAAACAGATTGTTTAGGTTATGTACATACCATGGAAGATATGGCGGATGTTGTTTTCGAAGTTCTTAAATCAGAAAGCATCATTAAAACTACTTTTATTGGACATTCTATGGGAGGATATATTGCATTAGCTTTTACTGAGAAATATGAAAAACATGTTACTGGTTTATGTTTATTAAATTCTACTTCGAAAGCAGATTCTGAAGAACGAAAAAAAATACGAGATAGAGCTATATTAATGGCAAAAACCAATTACAAATCATTAGTATCTATGTCTATTACTAACTTGTTCTCTTCTGAAACTAGTCCGTTTTTTAAAGAAGAAATTAAACTTTGCAAAACGGAAGCTTTAAAAACATCGGTACAAGGATATATTGCGTGTACTGAAGGAATGAAACAAAGAAAGAATAGAGAATCTATTTTAACTTCATTTAAAGGTAAGAAACTACTAATTACAGGAAAAAAAGATCCTGTAATAAATTTTCAATGTATTTTGAGTGAAACCAAAAAAACAAATACTCCTTTAGAAATAGTACCAAACGGACATATGAGTCATATTGAAGATACTAAACAAGTATTAAAAATTTTAATCAATTTTTTAAGCCTTTAAGTTTTAATAAATAATAAAAGTATATTTGAGAGAATG
>CALISK010000136.1 GCA_938041625.1 uncultured Tenacibaculum sp.
ATTATTAAATGATGATTCTAGAGATAATGCATTATTTTATGTTCCAGCAAATGCATCTGAAATTAATTTAGTAGATATTGTAGATAGAGATACTGGACTTGTAACAGCAACAGCTGCTGAACAATGGACAGCATTAAACAATTTTATTGAGAATAACGATTACTTAAATAGTAAAAGAGGTCAGTATACTGAAAGAAATGGTGATAGAGCTAAATGGACTCACACGGTAGATTTAAAAGTAATACAAGATTTTTCTATTAAAGCATTTGGTAAAAAACATACATTACAGTTTACAGCAGATATTTATAACTTCACAAACCTTGTTAATAGTGAATGGGGTAAAACATATCGTGCAGGTAACTTTGGTGCTGTTGGTGTTACTGATGTTGCTAGTGGTGGAGGAACTGCTACCCCATCTTTCAACTTTGATCCAAATTCATTACCTAGAGTAAATCAAATAGATGATAGAGGAATTCAATCTTCTAGATGGCAAGCTCAAATAGGATTAAGATATATCTTTAAATAAGAGATTCTAATCTGAAAATATTTTAAAAAAACCACCTCATTTGAGGTGGTTTTTTTATGCATAAAATTCAGTACTTTTGCAACGTTAATAAACCAACAAATTATGATGAAAACAGTTCACTCTTATTGGGCATATATTGTATTAGCAGTTTTAATATTTGCTGTTATTAATGCTATATTAGGATTAGTACAAAAAAAAGAATTTACCCATAAAGATTTTCGTTTAGGATTATTTACTTTAATAACAACCCATATTCAATTATTAATAGGACTAGGCTGGTACTTTATGTCACCATGGTACAAATCGATGAAAGCGAACGGAGTAGATGCTTCAAATAGATTATTGGCAATTGAGCACCCAATAATGATGATTTTAGCAATTGTGTTAATAACAATGGGATGGTCTAAGCATAAAAAGAAAGTAAAAAGCGAATCTAAATTTAAAATATTTGCAATCTTTTATGGATTAGCTTTAGTTTTAATATTGAGTAGAATTCCTTGGTCAAACTGGTTTTAATAGATAATTTTATAATAGATTTTTGTTAAAAGCAGAAGTCTTATTTTTAATGAATATGAAAATAGTAAGTTATTTATTTTCCTCAATATTTGCTTTTGTGTTTTTTTTACTATTATTAATTTTTCATCCGATACAGTGGTTAGGATTAAAGATATTTGGTGAAAAAGGACATCAGAAAGTAGTGAATATTATGAATTGGTTTTTGGTAAAATCATTACTTGTTTTAGGAGTACCTATACGTGTAAATAATAGGTTTTCAATACCAGAAAATGAAACAATTCTTTTTGTTTCTAACCATCAAAGTATGTTTGATATTCCTCCGATTATTTGGAGTTTTAGAAAACACAATCCGAAATTCGTTTCTAAGAAAGAGTTAGGAAAAGGAATACCAAGTATTTCTTTTAATTTAAGACATGGCGGAGCAGCTTTAATTAATAGGAAAGATAGAAGACAAGCTTTAACAGAAATGGCAAATTTTTCTAAAAGAATACAAAAGAACAAATGGTCAGCTGTTATTTTTCCAGAAGGAACAAGAAGTAGAAATGGGCAACCAAAACAATTTGCATCTAATGGATTAAAAATACTTGCAAAATACAATCCAGAAGCTTATGTTGTACCATTAACAATAAATAATTCTTGGAAAGTGTTTAAGTACGGCAAATTCCCATTAGGAATTGGTAGTCCGATAAAAATTACGACACATCAACCAATAAAAATAGATAGTCTTCCGTTTGAAGAACTATTAACAGAGGTAGAAACAACTATAAAAGAAGCTATTATAGCATAACCCCATATAATATGTCAATATATAACGTAAGAAAAGAAGTGATGAAAACCTTGGAGAAAAAAATCCATGGTTATGTAGATGATTATTTAATACCAGCAGAAAAAATTTGGCAGCCAACGGATTTTCTTCCGAATTCTCAAAGTGATTCGTTTATAGAAGAAGTGAAAGAAATAAGAGAGCTTTCTAAAGAATTACATGACGATTTTTGGGTAGTTTTAGTAGGAGATACAATAACTGAAGAGGCATTACCAACTTATGAATCTTGGTTGTTAGATTTAGATGGAGTGACGCAAGATCCTGATAATGGATGGGCAAAATGGGTAAGAGCTTGGACAGCAGAAGAAAATAGACATGGAGATGTGTTAAATAAATATTTGTATTTATCTGGTAGAGTTAATATGCGTGAAGTAGAAATTTCTACACAGCATTTAATTGCAGATGGTTTTGATATAGGAACTTCAACAGATCCTTATAAAAACTTCGTATATACTAGTTTTCAAGAATTAGCAACGTATGTTTCTCATAACAATGTCGCTAAAATAGCTCGTAAAAAAGGACATAAGTTATTAGCAAGAATGTCTAAAATTATAGCCGGAGATGAAATGCGTCATCATAAAGCATATACTGCTTTTGTAAAAGATATTTTCAAAATTGATCCTAGTGAAATGATGCTAGCTTTTGAAAAAATGATGAAATATAAAATTGTAATGCCAGCAATGCATTTACGTGAATCTTTTGGTTCAAAAGGAAGCTTATTCGATGATTTTTCTACAGTAGCACAGAGATTAGGAGTATATACAGGTTTCGATTATGTAGATATTTTAAAGAAATTAAACGATACTTGGGAAATAGATAAAGTAAGTGGTTTAACAGCTGAAGCAGAAAAGGCAAGAGACTACTTAATGAAGTTACCAGAGAGAATGTATCGAATAACAGAAAGAATTAGAGTACCAGATACAGATTTTAAATTTAAATGGATGTTACCAGCATAAACAAAAAAGAGTCGATGAAAGTCGACTCTTTTTTGTTTATGCTAAATATTATTGAATGATAAACTCATCTTTATCATTTAAAAACCCTAACTTTTTTCTAACAGAATTTTGTTCTTCTTTGTACAAATCAACAGAAACCATACATTCACTTTCATTTAATTCTTTCGATAAAGCATTTCCTAAAGAATCATACGCAATAGAATGACCAACATATTCATAGTTGTTACCATCTAAACCAATTCTGTTTACTCCAATAGTATAACTCATGTTTTCAATAGCTCTAGCTTTTAGTAACGCATCCCAAGCAGAAACTCTAGTTTTTGGCCAACTAGCAATATAAATTAAAAGATCGTAATCTTCTTGATTTCTAGCCCAAACAGGAAAGCGAAGGTCATAACAAATTAAAGGACAAATTTTCCAGCCTTTATAAGTTACAATAAGTTTTTTGTTTCCCGAAGTATATGTTTCATGTTCATTAGCTAAAGTAAAGGTATGTCGTTTATCATAATATTGAATTTCACCAGAGGGAAGTACAAATAATAAGCGATTATAAAATGAACTATTATTTTTATTAGAATTGAAAGGCATTTTTATAATGAGACTACCCATAATAGCCACATTTTTTTCTTGGGCAATTTGTTGCATCCATGTTACAGTTTTCCCTTCCATTTCTTCTGCTAATGAAGTTGCATTCATAGAAAAACCAGTAGAAAACATTTCTGGTAAAATAATAAGATCTATATCAGTAGTAATCTCATTTATTTTAGCTCTGAAGTAATTTCTATTTGCTTTTGGATTTTCCCAAGACAAATCTGATTGTATAAATATTGTTTTTAATGTATTCATATTTAATTCGCTAATACTCAAAAATAAGATATTTATTACGATATATTTTTACTAGTTTAGATATAAGAATTACTTTTGTTTCTTTGTTAAAAATTAGTTAGTTTACTAGTTAAAAAAAGGGCTTAAACCTCTTTATTTCTACGATTCGTTAAAACTTTATGCAAACATTTATTCAAGAAACTATTCAAGATATTTTAAAAACCATTAAAACGTTTGATGAGGTAACTTTTGTATTACCCTCAAAACGTGCTGGTGTTTTTGTAAAAGATGCTTTAAAAGATGCTTCAGTAATAGGTTTTTTACCAGAAATTTTGAACGTAGAAGAGTTTATAGAAAAAGTTTCAGGAATAAAAAAGATAGATTCAATTCAACTATTATTTCATTTTTATAGTATCTATAAAGAAAATGAACCGAATCCAGATACTTTTGACACCTTCTCTTCTTGGGCTTTTACCGTATTACAAGATTTTAATGAAATAGATCAACATCTTGTAAATACAAAAGAAATATTTATGTACATACGAGATGTAGAACGTTTACGAAAATGGTCTGTTAAAGGAACATTTAAAGAAACTGAGTTGATGAAAGATCATTTTTATTTTACAGAAAAGTTAAATGAATATTATAACTCATTATATCCTTTTTTAGTAGAAAATAAAGTGGGATATCAAGGATGTATGTATAGGGAGACTACAAAAAAAATAGATGCTTTTTTAGTAGAAAATGAAAATAAAAAATTCTTTTTTATTGGGTTTAATGCACTAAACAAATCAGAAGAGTTGATTGTAAATAAAATGCTTTTAAGAGGGAATACAGAAGTGTATTGGGATATTGATGAAGCTTTTTTATATTCAAATCATCAAGCAGGAAATTTTATAAGAAAATATAAAACAACTTGGAAGTATTATAAAAATAATGAACTTAAAACGATTGGAAATTGGTTTAAAGAAGATAAAAATATTCAGTTAATAGGGGCAGCAAAGAATATTGCTCAAATGAAGTATGCAGGAGAATTATTATCAAAATTCCCAAATCACAATCGTACTGCATTAGTTTTATCAGATGAATCCTTACTACCGATTACCTTAAATTCATTGCCTCAAAATGTATCTTCTATAAACATAACGATGGGATATCCGTTAAAAGATATGCCTACTACAGGATTGTTATTATCCGTTTTTCAATTGTTTTTGTCACAAGAAAAATTACAAAAAAAGAAAGTAAATACTTTTTATTATAAAGATGTGGTTAAGTTTATAAAACATCCTTTAATCCATCGGTTTTTAACTATAGAGAATCAATCAATTTCAGATATAATAACCACTTCAATTTTTAAAGAAAATCATACATTTATTTCTCCAGATTTTATAGGAACATTTTTAACTAAGGTACCATCAGAAATAAAAGAATTAATAAACAATACGATAGCAAAACTTTCTACCGTTGATGAATTCTTACAAAGAATATTATCACTTATAGAAGGTTTAAAGGAAAAAGTTGTTGGGTTAGAAAAAGAATTTTTATTTCGTTATTATACTGTTTTTGTTCAGTTACAAAACCATCAAGAAGCATTTGGGTATTTTACAGATTTAAAAACACTGTATCAATTTTTTAAACAATTAATTGCTTCAGAAAACTTATCTTTTCAAGGAGAGCCATTACAAGGACTTCAATTAATGGGAATGTTAGAAACTCGTTTGTTAGATTTTGAAAATATTATTATAACTTCAGTTAATGAAGGAGTACTACCAGCAAATTCAAAACAGATCTCCTTTATTCCTTTTGATGCGAAAGGTCATTTTGGATTACCTACTTATAGAGAAAAAGATGCTATTTTTTCTTATCATTTTTTCAGACTTATTCAGCGAGCAAAAAATGTGTTTTTAATTTACAATACAGAGGTAGATTCTTTTGGTGGAGGAGAAAAGAGTAGGTTTATAACGCAGTTAGAATTGTTAAAAGAAGGAATTGAAACTAAAATTGTTAGTCCAAAAATAGCAACACAAAAAATAGCAGTTAAAGAAGTTTTTAAAACGGAAGAAGTTTTAGAAAGATTGAAAGAATTAGCAGGGAAAGGTATTTCTCCTTCAGCAATAACGAATTATTTATACAATCCAATTGCTTTTTATCAAAGAAAAGTATTGAAAATAAAAGAGTTTGACGATATAGAAGAAGAGGTCGCTTTTAATACCTTAGGAATTGTAGTTCATGAAACTTTAAAAGAATTATATGAACCTTTTCAAGGTGAGTTTTTAGTTTTTGAAGAAGTAAAAAAAATGGAAACAAAGACACATTCTTTGGTGATTAAATACTTTTCAGAATATTTTAAAAATGGAGATAT
>CALISK010000137.1 GCA_938041625.1 uncultured Tenacibaculum sp.
AAATTTTAGAAGAACAAAATTTAGATTATACCTATGCCACCAAAACTAAAATAAACTTTGAAGGAAAAGGAAACTATATTCACGGAGCAATGGAGCCTGAGGATATAGAAACCTTTTGTAAGCAATATAAAGTTACACATATTATAAACGCAGCACATCCGTTTGCAGAGAATTTACATGCTAATATTATTAAAGCAGAAATTGCTATTCCAAAAATTCGTTTAGAGAGAACTTTTTTAGAAAGAACAAAACATCCATTAGTTAGCTATGTAAATAGTTTTCAAGAAGCGATCACTAATTTTGAAAAGAATAGTTATAAAAGTTTATTGGCTTTGTCTGGAGTACAAACTATAGAGAAATTGAAACCTTTCTGGCAAAAACAAACGGCATGGTTTCGTATTTTAGATAGAAATGAATCAAGAGCAGTTGCTTTTAAAGCTAATTTTCCAGAAACTAACTTAATGTACGGTTTTCCTCAAGAAACAGTAGCGGAAATTCAATTGCTTAAGCAATATTTACCAGAAGTTATTCTCACAAAAGAAAGTGGTGTAAATGGGAAACTGCAGCAAAAAATTAAAGCTGCTATAACTACAGAAATTCCGATAGTTATTATATCTAAACCTCCACTATCTAAAATATACATATGTTTAAAGAATGAGGATGAATTAAAAAAACACTTGTAGGTATCTCGATATTTTTCTAAATTACGGAATATAAGTAAATATCCCTCCATTTAGTTATAGACTACATTCCCGCTAAACCCCAAAATTAAGTGCTTAAATGCGCTTTAGAATTAGTGAAATTATGATCAAAAAAACCTTAATTTGTATCATATTTACTTTTATTATTAGTTGTCAGAAAGAATTCAATAAAAAAGAATGGCTAATTAATGTAGGAGGAGAATATAGTCATAGAGATAAAATGTTGAAAAGTTTAATTAAGAATACTGAATTAAAAGGAAAAACATTTGAAGAAATAATGAATTTATTAGGAAACCCAAATGATTATTGTAATTATGACAAATATGAATTGGGCTATAGGATAAAAAAAATAGACGATTTAAATTCATCGAAAATAAAGTCTTTAGTTTTAACTTTAGAAAAACCTAAAGAAGAAGTAGATTTGTCCACAAAAGTAATAGAAGTAAAAATAATTTACTGGTAGGTAGATCCTGAATCAAAAGAGAAGAATATTACCTATATAAACATCAAATGATTTAATCAATAATAATCTGTTAAAAGATAAAACAGTAAAAGAAGTAGATTTGTCTACTAGAATAGTTAATGTAGCGATAATTGATTGAACAATATTGAGTGATTTACAAGAAATACCAAACAAGCCCTTACGCCGAGGCTATACTACAGGAGCTTGTGCAACAGCATGTACAAAGGGAGCTTTGTTGTCTTTGATAACTCAAAAAAAGATTGATAAAACGACGATTACATTACCCATAGGAGAAGAGATAATTTTTCAATTAATATCTTCTAATTACTTAAAAAAAAATGCAAGTTGTAGTACAATAAAAGATGCAGGAGATGATCCAGATGTAACTCATAAAGCGGAAATTTCAGCAAAGGTTTGGTTAAATGAATCTGGTGAAATTAAATTTAAGAAAGGAGAAGGAGTAGGAGAGGTAACTTTACCAGGATTAGAAATTGGTGTTGGAGAACCAGCAATAAACCCAGTGCCACGAAAGATGATGGAGACGGTTTGTAAGAAAATTCTATCCGACTATAATTTAGAGCAAAAAGGAGTTATCGTAGAAATTTCAGTGAAAAATGGCGAACAATTAGCAAAAAGAACATTAAATAGTCGTTTAGGTATTTTAGGAGGGATTTCTATTTTAGGAACAACTGGTATTGTAACCCCGTTTTCAGCAGCATCCTATATTGCCAGTATACAACAAGGAATAGATGTAGCAATAGCAAATGGTTGTACCGAATTATTAATAAATTCAGGAGGTAGAAGTGAAAAAGCGCTTCGAAAAATTTTTCCAGATTTCCAAGAATCAGCTTGCATTCATTATGGTAATTGGATTCAAGAAACTTTTGAAAAAATACATGATTCCGAAGAAATAAAAGAAGTTAATATGGGTATTATGTTAGGAAAAGCTTCTAAACTAGCACAAGGTTATACGAATACACACAGTAATAAAACCACTTGGAATAAAGAATTTATTCATCAATTAGCTATAGAAGCGGGTTATCAAAAAGAAACCGCGAATAAGGTTTTAGCATTAAATATGGCGGGTAGGTTACAAGAAATCTTTACTTTTGACGCCGAAGAAGCTTTTTTTCAAAAACTACTTCAAAAATGTTATGAGCACTGTTTTAAAATAGCGCCGAAAGTAACATTAAACATCTATTTGATAAATAATAACAACGAAATTATATCGTATAAAAAAGTATGAGTTTTTTAAACTTAACAAGACCACTTATTGCAGGTATTTTACATTCATTTGAACCAGATCATATTTCCGCTGTTTCTGTTTTAGCAGCAGAAAATGCTATTAAAAAGAAAAAAGTAACTTTAAAAACGGTGTTTACTGCATCGCAATGGGCATTTGGGCATTCAGTAACCTTATTACTCTTTGGAGGAATAGCTTTATTATTTAGATCTGTATTATTATCTTTTATTGAGGATATTTCCTTTTTTGCAGAATTGGCTGTTGGGCCGATTATGATTTGGTTAGGTGTTTTAGCTATTAAAAGAAATCATAAATTAAAAGATTTGATTGCAGATCATAAAAAAATTCAAGAGCATGAACATGATCCAAACAATTTAATCCACTTGCATGGAAAAGCAGGAGAAGAGATTGCAATGAACCCGATAAATAGATCATTTTGGGTGGGTATGTTACATGGTTTAGCAGGAACAGGTGGTGCATTAACATCTGCTTTAGTAATTAGCGCAAGTACTATTACAGAAGCTATTTGGATTCTTATTATAGAGTCGGTTGGTGTTATATTAGCAATGGCTATATACAGTTATGTGCTTATTTTTGCAATGAGTCGTTTTATAGAACGTAATATGTCTATTTTTAAATGGTTAAACGCTTCAGTAGGAATTATTTCTATTGTAGTAGGGACTATTTGGGTTTATAAAACAATAGCACATTAAATTATGCAGCAAAAAACTAACTTTCCATTTACAGGAATTATAGGTCAAGATGATTTTAAATTGTGTTTGTTATTGAACATCATAGACCCTACTATTGGAGGTGTTTTAGCAACAGGAGATAAAGGAACAGGAAAAACAACAGCTGTTAGAGCATTAAGTCAGCTAATGGGAAGTGATTTTCCGTTTGTAAATTTACCAATTGGAGCTACAGAAGATAGAGTTTTAGGAAGTGTTAATTTAGAAATACTGTTAAAGGAGAAAAGAACACTCGTAGAAAAAGGGTTGTTAGCAAAAGCACATCAAGGGTTTTTGTATATAGATGAAGTGAATTTGTTAAATGAATATTTAATGGATGTATTGTTAGATGCATCTGCATCTGGTGGATATCATTTAGAACGTGAAGGAATTTCTCAATGGCTCGATAGTCGTTTTTGTTTGGTTGGAACTATGAATCCTGAAGAAGGAGCATTGCGACCACAGTTATTAGATAGGTTTGGATTGAATGTAATTATTAGCACTCCAAAAGATATTCAGATAAGAAAACAGATAGCGGAGAATCGATTTTTATTTGATACAGATCCGACAAGATTTTCTGAAAATAATCAAGAGGAAGAAGCGATTCAGCAAAATAAAATTCTTCGAGCTAAAGAACAATTAGCCAGTGTAAAAATACCAGAAGAAATAAAAGAAATGTGTGCGCAATTAACGCTTCAAAATGAGGTAGAAGGAATGCGTGCAGATATTTTATTATTAAAAACAGCAAGAGCATACGCTTCTTATTTAGATAAAGAAGCTGTAACAGAAGAAGAGGTATTAAAGATAGCTCCTTTTGTATTACAGCATAGAACAAAAGAATACACGCCACCCTCAAAGGAGAATGAAGAAGAAGAGAATAACACCTCTAGTAAGCAAAATGAATCTGAGCAAAAAGAGGAAGAGAATAGAGAAGGAGGCCAGCAAAGTTTTCAATTGCCAGAATCGGTAAAAAATAAATTGAAATTTAATACAAGTGCCGTAAAAAAAAAAGGAATTGAAGTAAAAAAAGTCAAAGGAATTCAAAATTCTAATATTCCCCAGCAAGAAGAAAAATCAATAGACGTATTTAAAACTATTCAAGAATATTTAATAAAAGGAACTGTAAATCCTATTTATAAATATAAGCACCCAAAATCAATGTTACACATTGTGTTTTTAATAGATACAAGTGCTTCTATGGCTTTAGGAAAACAGATCGCCTATATAAAAGGAGTTGTTTTAAAAACATTGCAAACAAATCCACAACAAAAAATAAAATATGCGATTGTTGCATTATCCAAAAATGTCTCAAAAATAATTCAACCTTTTACAACCAATACAAATTTGATTTCCGAAGTTAGTTCACAATTAAAAACACAAGGAAAAACAAATTTAAAAGACGCTTTTTTAAAGGTATATGAATTACTAAAATCGGTGAATAAAAAAACAGTTCAGTTATTTGTTTTAACAGACGGAAGAATAAATTATGGAGGAGAACATCCATTTGAATTAGCTGTTAAAACCTATAAAATGTATTTATCAAGTTTGTCAAATACCACTATTGTAGATACCGAAACTGGTTTTGTTAAATTAGGAAAAGCAAAGAAATTAGCAGAGCAATTGCGATTGAAATATGTACCTTTATCTGTATTAAACTCTTAGTAATAAATAAATGGGAAAAGCATTTTTAATAGCAGCTCCTTGGAGTAATTCAGGAAAAACAACCATTACATTAGGGTTGTTAAAGTTGCTTAAGAATAAAGGCTTTAAAGTACAGCCTTTTAAATGCGGGCCTGATTATATAGATACGATTCATCATAGTACAGCAGCAGGAACTCCGAGTGTAAATTTAGATTCTATTATGATGTCTGATATACACCTAAAAGAGGTTTTTTCAACATATAATTCTAAAGTAGATATTAGTATTATAGAAGGAGTAATGGGATTGTTTGACGGAGCTGTTAAAGACAAAGGAAGCTCTGCAGAGATCGCAAAAAAATTAGATATTCCAGTGATTTTAGTTGTAAATGCAAAATCGATGGCATACACAGTAGCTCCTATATTACAAGGATTAAAGAATTTTGACAAAGGAGTGCATATTGCTGGAGTAATTTTCAATTTTGTGCGAACCGAATCGCATTATGCTTTTTTAAAAGAAGCCTGTGATAAAGTAGGATTAGAAAGTTTAGGATACATTCCACCAAATGATGCCATTGCTATTCCATCAAGACATTTAGGTTTACATATAGATACTTCTTTTGAAGATCTGATAGAGAAAGCAGCAAAACATGTAGATGCTCATTTAGATGTTAATCAATTATTGGAAATAGGGAACAATGGGTTTCAACCCATTGTCACACAAGAAAAATTAAGAAACATAAACAATGGGTTAAAATTCACCGATATAGAGGAACGTGATATAAAAATAGCAATAGCTAAAGACGAAGCTTTTACATTTACCTACTTAGAAAACTTAAATTACTTAAAAGAACAAGGAGAAGTTGTTTTTTTTAGCCCTATCCATGATAATGAGGTTCCTAAAGCTGATATTATTTATTTAGCAGGTGGCTATCCTGAGTTGTATTTAGAACAACTTTCTAAGAATACAGCAATGTTACAATCCATAAAAAAAACAGCAGAAGAAGGAATAAAAATATTAGGAGAATGTGGAGGAATGATGTACTTAGGGAAAAGTATTATTGATGAGAAAGGAACAGCGTTTCCGATGGTAAATATTTTCAATTTTAGTACCACGATGGAACAAAAAAAGTTGAGTTTAGGATATCGTAAAGTTGTATTTAACAATGAAGAAATTTGGGGACATGAATTTCATTATTCCAAAGTATTAAACGATAAAGATGAAACATCAGTAGCATCTATATTTACAGCAAGAGAAAAAGAAGTAA
>CALISK010000138.1 GCA_938041625.1 uncultured Tenacibaculum sp.
CTTACATATGTAAAATAGTTATTCGTAAATGGTATTATTAATGAAAAAAAGAACTACTTGTTAAAAACAAATAGTTCTTTTTATACAAACCAAATTAACTATATATAATCTATAATGAAACTTTGATATAAAGTTACTGGAATTGTTTCTTCATCTTTTTTTATTTCGATGAATGGATGGTTTTGTACAGATTAACTAAAAAAACAGCTTAGTTAAATGAAATATGTTGGTAAGCACCTATATCAGGATTTGTTCTAGTTACACCAAGAATATCTGTAGTTATAGAACTAGGTAATGCTTTATTAATAGCATCACTTTTTTCTCCAATAATAAAATCTTCACTAAAAGCATCTCTAAAATCAAGAGTACCATTTAAAATAATGTTTGTATAGTGTGAGGTATCATTAAAATTTAATTCGTTATTGTTTTCAAAAGAGTTATTAAAATCATCAAACTTTATTAAACAGTTAGCAATGTTGTAATTAAATAAACTTCCATCAACTTTATCTAAAATAAATTCAACATTATTATTTCCATCAATAATACAGTTGGTAAAAGAAGCATTTCTTAAATCGTGTAATTCAACAACTTGTTGTCCGTTTTCATCATTAAAAACGAAGAAGTTATTAATTAAAACAGTTGGTAATGGTCCGCTAGGTGAGGTTCTTAAACTATTATTCCAATAATTAGCAAACGTACTATGTGTAAAATTATAACTACCACCACCTGTACCAGCAAAAGAAACCTGACCAGCACTACCAATAACTACATTTTCACCATTAACACTCGTGTCTCTAGCTAAAATACCAAAGTTAGCATGGTTGTATATTTCTACGTTTTTTAATTGAAGAGTAGGAGTGACTCCAGTGTTTCCTTCAACTAATATTCCTATAACTCCGTTTTTTATTTGAGTATGACTTAATTCATTGTCTTTACTACCATCTCTCATTAAAATAGCACCCCATTGCCCAGGTATTCTACTAAAAGAATCTTCCAATCTATCGCCTTCAAAAACCACTTTTTCATCTAAAGTACCATTTACTTTTAAGCTAGCTTCTTTATCAATAATAAGTCCAGAGTCATTGTGAAAATGTATTCTAGCTCCTGGCTCTATTGTTAATGTTTTATTATTGGGTACAGCTGCATACCCATAAATAACATAAGGTTTGTCCTTTGTAAAAACAAGTTCTGAATCTTCTAAAAAACGACCTTTAATAGTTGTTGGTTGCCCATCAATTGTTAAGTTATCTATTTCCATAGAAATAGGATCTCTATCAGGAAAAATAAAAATAGCATCTTGTACTAGGGTAACTAAATCAACATCTTGCTGCTTGTCACCATTATCAAATAAAATTTTATCGGTATATAAAGGGTTAGTAATGGTATTAAAATCGATGGTTGTTTCAACAAAAACAAACATACTGTCTTTAGCTAAAATTTCAATATCCTGAAAAACTTGTCCGGAAATACCATCTACATTTAAACGATAATTGGAAGTAATACCATTTTCTAACTGTATTTTAGGAATCTTTATAGCATTATTGCTACGATTATAAACTTTTAAATTATAGGTAGCAGAACCTATATTGCTAAAAATAGTATCTAAAAAAACGGTGTCTTTAGAAAATTCTAATTCACCAAAGCTATCAACAGTGCTAAAATCTTTTCTACAAGAACTAAAAGCAATAATTAAAGCGATGATAATAACAGGTTGTATCCACTTCCATTTCATATTCATTATTGTTTTATAAGTTCTATTTCAAATAATTTTCCCCAATGCTTTCCAGTTACAAAAATGCGATTGTTTTCAGCATCAAAAGCAATACCATTTAAAACATCATCTTGTGATGCTAGTTTTTGAGATTTTGAAATTTCTTTTACTAATCCCTTAAGATTAATAATACCTTCTATACTACCACTACTTGGGTCTATAATAGCAATTAACGGTTTTTTCCAATAATTCGCATAAATTTTCCCATCAATAAATTCAAGTTCATTTAATTCTTTAAGGGAAGTTTTATTTGTATAGACTTGTATACTTCTTTCTTCTTTTTGATCATTAGGATTTAAAAACCAAATTTTATTAGTACCATCCGATTTTATTAATTCAGTATCAGAATGCGTTAATCCCCAACCTTGGAGACTTTTGTTATACTTAAAATCTTTTTGAAGTTTAAAAGTCTCTAAATCGAAAATAAAACCTTTTTTAGCTTTCCAAGTCAACCAAAAAATTTGATTATTAAAAATAGTCATTCCTTCACCAAAATATTTGTCACTTAAATCATATTGTTGTAATACTTCACCAGTAGTAATTTCTATTTTACGTAACCAAGATTCTCCATTTTGACCTGTACTTTCGTATAAGTATCCATTATGAAATTCTAAACCTTGTGTGAATGCTTTTTTATCATGTGGGTACTCATTCACAATCTTGTAATTATATAGACTAGGTTTTTTGTTAGAAAATACTTCTATAAAACCAGTTGTTTTTTTTACTTTTCCGGGTACAAAAGCCAATGCAGTAATACGATGCTTTCCAATACCAAAATCGGTAGTATTTAGAGTTATTTTATTGTCGTTTAATTGTAAACGATGATTATTAATATAAAATTGAATACTATCTGGCTTAGTACCGCTAATTTGCTCTAGTTGAACGGTTACTTTTTGGCCTAATTTTGTTTTTTCTTTGGCCTTCTTATCTGTTTTTATTTTAAACTTATAATTAGTTTCACTACAAGAATTTAAGGTTAAAAGAAGGACAATAAAAATTAGATAATAATGATTAAGTTTCATATTTCTTTGGTTGAATATATTTTCAATACAAATAAAACAAATTATTTGTTTGGAATTTAAAAAAAAGAATTAAATTTGCATCCTTAAATAACCACTATTGGTTTTTGAATTTTAT
>CALISK010000139.1 GCA_938041625.1 uncultured Tenacibaculum sp.
AGATATTTTAACGAATTCTGTTTTAGAATAAACCGATCCCAAAGTAAGGCTACAATATTCAATAAATTGATTACGAAAATGGTACTAAAAAATAAAATTTATCAAACAGAATTAATAAGTAACTAACTACTGACCTCTAAAATTTTAATTAGGAGTACTTAATTTTTTATAATTTTTTTCGTGGTATACCCTAAATTAGAGTTGACTCTTACAAAGAAAATACCAGTGTTTAATTTAGATACATCTAAGGTATATGAATTATCAATATTTTTTGGTTTATGGGCCAATAATAATTTACCGTGAATATCGAAAATATTTATAGCCGTTTTAGTTGCTAGATCAAATTTAATAGTAACTTTTGAATTTACTGGGTTTGGGTAAATTTGAGTGTTTTTTTGAAAATTTTCAGAACCTAGACTTAAAGTAGAACTTACTAAGGGAGAAGCCCAGAGGCCTCTTCCGAATGTTCCAGCGTATATTTTACCTTCAGTATAATTAATTTCTAATTCATTAATTATTGCGAACGGTAAATTATTACTAAATGTTTGCCATTCAGAAAAAGTATCATCAATATAAAAGATCCCTAAACTTCTTGTACCTACATATAAACCGTTTTCAGCATTATTATCCCATACTAAAGTTAATTTTGGACTGCTAGGTAAGTTATGAGTATGATCAATCCAATTTTTTCCGCCATTATTGGATAGAAAAACATTGTATTGAGTAGCAATGGCAATTTTATTAGGATTATTAGGGTGAATAGTTATAGAATTTATAGGCAAAATTTGATCTCCAGGATGTTTTATTTCTATCCAATCTGTGGCACCTCCATCTGTTGTTTTAAATACCTTGTTTTCATAATTTATTCCATTAAAAAAAAGAGATGTTAAATACATAACATTATTATCACTTGGAGCTATTTTTAAAATAAAAATATTGCCGTCAAAGTTTTGAGAAATAGGAAACCAATCTTGGCCTTTATTATTAGATTTTAAAACTTTTTTATAACCTACATATATAGTGTTTGGAGTTATTGGATCTTGTTCAAAAGGAGTAGTCCATGTACCTTGAGTAGGAGTAGGAGTAATGCTTTTATAAGTTTTACCATTATTATCTGAACAGTATAAATAACCATTTTGAGAAGAAGAATACATAATGTTACTATTGTTTTTATCAATAAAAGTTTCCATACCATCTCCTTCAGAATAGTGTCTCCACCCTTCTTGCTGTGTATAGAAAGAGGTTCCATTATCTTGTGAACCACTAGAAATAATAGTGTTTTGGGTTTGAGAAATGCCAATACGATATATTTCATTAATACCAATACCAGAAGTTAAGTCTTTATAGTAAGTTGAACTTAAATCAGAAGATGTATTTGTAGATTTAAATATACCTCCATCAGTACCCACAAATAATTCATTATTTGAAAATTCCATAATATCAACATCAACATGACAATACCCTCTTTCTAAGTATTTTGAATGATCTGGTGATATTGTAGACGTTTTTATAAAGTTTTTACCACCATCTAAAGAACGATATGTAAAAATACCAGCAATATGTATTTCATTTTCATTATTAGGATTTATAGCAATATCCATATCACGGGGAGCTTGAGAAAAATCACTTTTAAGAGAATTACCGAAATAATTATTACTATCATCTAAAATCTGAGTAAAAGAATCTCCACTATTAGTTGATTTATATAAACCTTTAAATTTTCCATTGTAATTTTCTGCTTCAATAACATATACATTTTCAGGAGCATTAGCAGATATACCAATCATTTTTGGGCCGTCTGAAAAACCTGCAATTTTGTTGAAAGTATTACCTTCATCTAAAGATTTATAAAAGTTAGAACCAGAAACATATATAGTATTAGGGTGATTAGGCTTAAATTCTATATCAAAACTATTTTTATCGGTAAGTATTTGGTTCCAATCTTTACCACCATTTGATGATTTAAGAATTCCGCGGTGCACATTAGAGATAAAAATGATATTTGAATTTGTAGGATGAATTAGTATTTTATTAATCTTACCAGTACCATTAGTACCTCCTAAAAAGCTCCAAGTTATTCCTCTATCATTAGATTTATAGATATCTCCTCCATGACCATAATAATAAGTATTTGAATTATTAGGGTCAATAGCAATAGCATAAACATGAGCAGGAGAACTTTTTGTTAAGTTACTCCAATTTTGCCCACAATCTGTAGTTTTCCAAACACCACCATTAGGGGCTCCAATTATAATGTGATCACTATCATTTTTATCAATAGCTACAGAAGTGATTCGACCTATACCAAAATTATTTCCATTATTAGGTCCAAATTCAGTCCAATTATCAGGTAATGTTTGACGACTTGCTTTATCATTCAAATATTTATTATAGTCTTTTATTTCTTTTAAGACTTCTAATTTAGTAGGTAAATATCCATCTTTATCCATAAAGCGGAGTGAATTGTATTCCCATCTTTTGTATTGAGTATAACCAGATTTTTTTCCTTTATCTTTATTCTTGAAGTAATTTTTAGCTTCTTTTATAATTTCTGTAACTCTATATGAATTCGAGTTTATCATTTCCTTATATTTTTGAGCCTCAGTATTTATTATGCACGACATTATGCATAAAACTGTAGTAATTATTTTCATAGTGGGGGCTATTTAATAATATTAGTATTATTTATTTTGTATGTACTCTTATTCTTTTTTAAGGTACGAAAAAAAGAAGTTAAATTTTAATAATTGATTGAAATACAGTGTTTTTCCTTAGATATAATCACTAGTTGTATAGTTGGGTGGAAAAAGAAATAATAAATTAAGTTTTTAGTGGGGTTCTGGAATTTACATGGTAGGCTTACTTTATTGTAAGTTAAATAAGGAAATTAGGATAAATAGTTATAAGAGATAAATACTAAAAAGAGGTTATTTGCTATTAATTTAAAACTTCAACAGTCATAGGTATATCTGTTAATGGCCAGTCATCTGAACCTACATTTACTTGTGCAATTTTTTTAATGGTAGAAAAGCCAGAAATTACTTCCCCAAAAACAGTGTGCTCTTTATCTAAATGAGGAGCTCCCTTTTTATTTTGAACAATATAAAAATTAAAAGGACTAGATAATTTTTTAGGATTGTTTTCTATGTCTCTAGATGCGGCTAAAGTACCATACTTATGTTTTCTTCTTTTTCTAAATTCAGGTTTTAATTTATAATGTTGATATTTCTTTCTGAATTTTGCAGTAGAAGCTCTATCTGAATCGCCTCCTTGAATCACAAAATTTTTTACTACTCTATAAAAGTAAGAAGTATCAAAATATTTTATTTTTGTTAAAAAGATGAAGTTAGCTCTATGTATAGGAGTATCTTTATATAAGCGTAACTTTATTTTGCCAAAAGTAGTAGTAATTAAAACTTTTGTTTCCTTATTTAATTCTCCGTACTTTTTGAAAAAAGCATTTGCATTTTTTTTGTTTAAAGTATCCCATTCTTGAACTACTTCTTCCTTTATTATTTTCTTTTCAATTGGTTTCTTAATAGTGTCAAGAGAAATTACAGGTTTAATTTCTGCTTTATTTTCTTTTTTACAACTATAAAAAAATATAATAAATGAAGTAAATAATATGATAGAATATAATTTCATAAATTGAATTATTTTAAGAGGGTAAATATAAGACCATTTATAAATAAGTTTAAGGAGTAATGTTGTAAAATACTTTTAAAACTGAATAGCATTATTAGCTTTTATAAAATATATGAGTTAAAAATTTTATTTTCTTTTAAATTTTAAAATGAAATATAAATGATGTTTTTATGGGAAACATGATTTTACTACTTTTGTGAGTGTATGATTGAACAAGTAATTTTAGTTGACGAGCAAGATAATGAAGTTGGATTGATGGAAAAAATGGAAGCTCATGAAAAAGCAGTGCTACACAGAGCTTTTTCTGTATTTGTATTTAATGATAAAAATGAATTAATGCTTCAGCAAAGAGCAAAAGAGAAGTATCATTCTCCTTTGTTATGGACAAATACTTGTTGTTCGCATCAACGAAAAGGAGAGAGTAATTTAGAAGCAGGTAAAAGACGTTTACAAGAAGAAATGGGATTTACATGTGATTTAAAAGAAGTATTTTCTTTTGTTTATAAAGCTCCGTTTGATAATGGTTTAACTGAACATGAGTTAGATCATGTAATGGTTGGGGAATTTAATGGAGAACCTGTTGTTAACCCAGATGAGGTAGAAGCATATAAATGGATGACGTTAGAAACCGTTAAAAAAGATATTGAAGATACTCCAGATAATTACACGGCTTGGTTTAAAATAATATTTGAGAAGTCGTATGATAAGATTGCTAACTTTAAAATTGAAAGATAATGCCAAAAGTTACAGTACATAGAAAGGCTCATTTTAATGCAGCACATCAATTACATAGAAAAGAATGGTCTAGCTCTAAAAATTTTGAAGTTTTTAATAAATGTAGTAATCCTAATTTTCATGGTCATAACTATGAATTAATTGTTTCTTTAAAGGGAGAAATAGATAAAGAAACAGGTTATGTGTATGATTTAGGGAAGTTAAAGAGATTAATTAAAGAAGAAATAGAAGAAGCTTTCGATCATAAAAATTTAAATATTGAAGTTCCAGAGTTTAAAGAATTAAACCCAACTGCTGAAAATATTTCTGTGGTAATATATAATAGATTACGTGTGCATATTCCTTCTCATTTAGAAATGGAAATTACTCTTTATGAAACACCAAGAAATTTTGTAACCTATTCAGGTGATTAAAATTATAATTTCTATTAATAATATAAAAAGCTCAAGATTCAAGTCTTGAGCTTTTTAAACAAACAAACCAAATTAACTTACAAAAGAAGTTATTCAAACTTAGACTGTTTAGAATCAACGACAAAACCGACTTGATAATATAAACGTTAAAGTTTTAATGTTTTATTATTAATGAGGTACTATTTTCAGAATATGTAAATATGTACCTTTGTAGTAATAAAAACCTATAAAAATGAAGATAATAGCCATGATTCCTGCTCGTTACCAAGCATCTCGTTTTCCAGGGAAACTCATGAAAGATTTAGCAGGTAAACCTGTTATTGTTCATACTTATGAAAGCGCTTTAAAAACAAATTTGTTTGATAAGGTTTATGTCGTAACAGACTCAAAAATAATTTATTCAGAGTTACAGAAAGTAGGAGGTGAGGTGATTATGAGTAAAAAAGAACATGATTGTGGCTCAGATAGAATAGCTGAAGCTATAGAAGATTTAGAGGTTGATATTGTTATAAATGTTCAGGGAGATGAACCTTTTATAGATGAGGAATCTTTAAGTAAATTAATAGGGGTTTTTAAAAATGATGTTGAAAAGAAGATAGATTTAGCTTCTTTAAAAGTAGAAATTAAAGAAGAAAAAGAAATTCAAAACCCTAATAATGTAAAAGTAATTACAGATGAAAATAATTTTGCGATTTATTTTTCACGTGCTGTAATTCCATACCCTAGAGATAAAGATGTAAAAGTGTCTTATTATAAACATAAAGGAGTATATGCTTTTAGGAAAGAAGCTTTATTAGATTTTTATACAACTCCAATGACTCCGTTAGAATCGATAGAAAAAATAGAAGCAATTCGTTATTTAGAAGTAGGGAAGAAAATTAAAATGATTGAAACAACTATTGATTCAATAGGTATAGATACTCCTGAAGATTTAGAAAATGCGAGAAAAAAAATACAAATATAAAAATAGTGAATATTTTTATATAAATGAAAAGAGGAATTGATTCATCAATTCCTCTTTTTTTATAAGCTTAGTCCTTTACTATTTTGTCTATTATTTTAATATTAGTTTTTTAGTATATTTTTTCTTTCCAAACACTTTTATAAAGTACAAATTACTCTTATGATTTTTTAAAGTGATATTGGTTTTATTACCAGTTAGTTTTTTGTTGATAATTTCCTGTCCGTTTACATTGTGTATAGTGATGTTTGAAAAATCAACCAAATTAGATACAGACACGATTATGTTGTTTTCATTTTGTATAATTTTTACTTGATTTTTGTTAGGGTTAGATAAGGTTCTCTCATTAGATTTTCTATTAGTAGTAGAATTACAATCTCCAACCAATGTCCAAACTTGATATTTGTTTGAATTTAATTTTGGATTTTGACCATGGCTATACCAATTGTTTGTGTAAATCTTATTTTCATAAACTACTTTAGTATTATTTTTAGCATAAATAGTAGTGTTAGACCAATTAGATATGTTAATACAGCTATTATTTCCGTCATCTCCAGTATTTCCATTATCTTTTGTTTCAAATAAAATATATCCAGAACAATGAATCCATTCATTATAACTTCCTCCGCAAGAATTATTTTGCCATACTCCTGTGTTTGTTTTTTGGTCTTCAGCTTCAAATTTTTTACCATCGATAGTTATGTAATCTACTTTTACATCTCTAGTGTTTTTATCATTTATAAATTTAATTTTAACCTCTCCATTTCCATTTACAGCATAATCTTTATCTGTAGTAGATAATGTAACAGTCCTTAAAATTTTATCATTAACAATAATTTCAATTATTTCATCACCATTTACACCTCTTGCCTTAACAGTAATATTGCCTTCTTCTCCAGTATTACCATCAGTACCTCCGTTATCAGAATCAGATTTTTTACACCAATTTTTTATAATACTCTTTACTTTTTTACCCGAACTAGTTAAATCGTTAGAAGACCAATTACCATTACTTGAAGCTCCAGGTTTTACTATAGAAGCTCCTTCATTTTTATCATGAGTAGACCAATTTAGATGAGAAATTTTATTTTCAGCTAAAAACTTCATCCATTCATCTGTAGAAGCATTATCTACAGCACCATTTCCATTAGCAGAAACAGTACCCCATTCTGTTACCATTAAAGCAATTCCATTGTTTAAGGCAGTTTTAGCTTTTTGTCTTAATGATTCTTTGTGAGTAGCTGCATAAAAATGTAATGTATATGCAATATTCTCACTTATAGTTATAGGGTTTTTCGATGCTGCATCTACATCTTGAGACCATGTTGAAGTACCAACAATAATTAAATTACTAGGGTCGATAGTTCTAATAGCAGAAATTACTTTTTCAGCATAAGATTTTATAGTTGGCCATGGAGTGCGTATAGGCTCGTTATAAATTTCATAAATTACATTTGGATGCTTACCATATAAAGTAGCCATTTCTTTAAAGAACTCTATTGCTTGTTGCTCGTGTTTTTCTGCATTATGAGAATGCCAATCAATAATTACATAAAGACCTTCTTTTATTGCAGCGTCAACAATGTTTTTTACTCTTTGTTTATTTCCAACAGGGTCAGTTAAATATCCTCCATTATCTTCAACTCCCATAGCAGCTCTAACTATAGTAGTATTCCAGTCTTTTTTAAGCCACGATACAACGTTTTTATTGTAAAATTTTTCTGCGCCCCAGCCTGTATTAGACCAAAACAAACTATTACCTGCAAAGCTCACAGGTTGATTTTTTTGATTTACAATTTTATTTCCAATTACTTTTAATTTACCATGGGTATCTACAGGTTTTGAATTGCAATTATTTTGTGAATTTAAAAGCGATATACAAGCGAAGATTGTTAAGAAAATTAAATTTCTTTTTAGTAAGTTTTTCATTAATTTAGGGTTTTATTTTGTTAATAAAGGATTATTTACAAAATAGGTTAGGGACTAATATTTATAACTAATTAACGAAGAAAAATAAAATTATTATTTAAAAATAATTTTATTTTTTTTATAGATTCAAGATATATAGTGAGAGAATATAATAATATAAAAATAGTAGCTTTTGATGCAGATGATACTCTTTGGGTAAACGAAACGTATTTTAGAGAAGCAGAAAATAAATTTGCAAGCTTGTTAAATAAATATGAAACGGAAAACAAAATACATCAAGAACTTTATAAAAAGGAAATTAAAAACTTAAAGATTTATGGATATGGAGTAAAAGGTTTTGTGCTATCTATGATAGAATGTGCTTTAGAAATTTCAAATTATAATGTAAAACAAGAAGTTATTAATGAAATTTTAGAAATTGGAAAAACAATGCTAGATGAACCTATAGAATTATTAGATAATATAGAGGAAGTTTTAAAGCAATTACAAGGTGATTTTAAATTAATTGTTGTTACTAAAGGAGATTTATTAGATCAAGAACGTAAATTAGAAAAATCTGGTATTTTAAAATATTTTCACCATGTAGAGGTTTTAAGTGAAAAGAAGCCTGAAGATTATAAAAAACTAATAAATCGATTAGATATGAAAGCATCTGAATTGTTAATGATTGGGAATTCGTTAAAATCAGATGTGTTACCATTATTAGAAATTGGAGCTTCCGCGATTCATATTCCTTTTCATACTACTTGGGAGCATGAAACAGTAACTACAGAAGAAAAAAAGAATATGAGTTATCAAACTTTTTCAAATATTAAAGATATTTTACCAATTTTGAAATGAAAACATATTTAAATATTGATGATTGGAATAGGGGAGAACTGTTTAATCATTTTAGAACATTAAAAGATCCTACATTTTCTGTAGTAGCAAATGTTGATGTAACTACTGTTTTTGAAGATGCTAAGAAAAGGAAAAAATCGTTCTTTGTTTCTTATTTACACGCTTGTATGAAAGCTATAAATGCAGTAGAAAACTTTAAATATAGAATAGAAGATGATAAAATAGCCATTTATGAAAAGATAGATGCTTCTGCTACAATTTTAAGAGCTGATAAAACATTTGGTTTTTCTTATGTAGATTTTTCTAATGATTTTGAATTGTTTAATGAAAACTTTAATAAGGAAAAAAACAGAATTTTAAATTCAAAAAATTTATTTCCACCAAAATATTCTTTAGGATGTATTCATTGTTCTGCTTTACCATGGGTTCATTTTACAGGTCATAAAGAACCTGTATCAGGAAATAAAAATGACAGTGTGCCTCAGTTTTCTTTTGGTAAAATAAAACAAGAAAATACTAAAATAGTAATGCCTGTAGCAGTGAATGTGAATCATTCTTTGGTTGATGGATACCATATAGGGCAGTTTTTTGAAATATTTCAGAAAGAATTAGATAAAATCAACTAATTTTGTAGCAAAATTATAATTATGGCAAGCGTAAAAAATCTTAAAAAAGATATTAATTACACACTAGGAGATATTATTGAAGAGTGTTACGTATGGGAATTATTAAATCCTAAAGAAGATACTAAAAAATCTCAAGGACTTATCGATGAGGCAATTGTTGTTTTTGATGAATTAATAGATAAACTTCATGCAAAAAACATCGAAAATAAAAGAGCTCACTTTAAAGGAATAAGCGCTGACTTAGAAACTAAAGCAAAGGCTTTAGTAGCAAAAGTAAATGCACTTTAAAATTAGAAAAGCATAAAATAAAAAGCAACCTTTTTAAGAGGTTGCTTTTTTGTTTTATATTATTATTAACAAAAACAGTTTAAGTTTTTTGTATATTTAAGGAGTAATTTAAATCCCTTATATGCCAAGAGCAATGTTTGAATACACTAAAGTGGTTTTACAAAAAGTAAGTTTTAACACTGAATTGTTTTGTAAAGAATTAGATAAAGCAGTAAACAGATTATTACCATACGAAGTTGAAGAATTAACTATATGGCTTCGACAATTTACAGCAAACAAACCTGAGCTTTATGGTTGTATGTCTTTAATAAAAATAAAAAGTTAGAGGTTGATTAACGCCTCTTTTTATTGCGTAATTTTTTCATTAGGTTTCTTCTAAATTCATGTTCAGAAATTTCTAATTGTAATACTTTTTTAGCAGGCAAGAAGTTTAGTAAATTGTCATAGAATTTTTCTTTAATTTCATGATGAGAAGCTTTAATCTTTTGGAGTAATTCTAAATATGAAATAGCTTCTTTTTCAGTAATACTATCAATACCACCAGCAGATTTTATTTTAGTTTTAATATCGTGTTTTTCTTGTTTAAATAACTTGTGATTCGCTTTTTCATACTGATTGTATAATGGCCAAAATTTTTCAGCCTCATCTTCAGATAAATTTAATTTTTCAGTGATAAAGGCAATTTTTAAAGCTTTTATTTTAGAACTTCTTCCTCCTCTTTGTGCATACGTATTTTGAATACACATGCTTAAAAATATAAATACTATTACTTTTTTCATTTTTTTTAATTTAATTTTATAAAAGAAACCACTTTTGATTTCTAAATTTATTGTAACTCATCAATTAAAGATGAATTGTCTATAGTATTAAAATATTCATCTAAATCATCATTATTTAAATTTAGAGATATTTCTTCCCCTATTAGATCATTGTTATCTAATAACATTGCTAATTCATAAGTCGAAGTAGTATCATAATCATTATCAAACCAAGCCTGTACTTCTTCAGCACTTATATTAGAATCGTCAAATCTAGTTAATATAAAATATATAGAAGTAAAAAGAAAAATAGCAGCAGCAGCAACTTTAGGAATGTATTTCTTTAATCGACCTTTTAAAGAAATCACTTTTATAGTTGTTGTACTTTCTTTTTTTACTTTAGTTAAAATTTGATCTTCTAATGAGGAAAAGTAATCAGTAGGTGTATCAAAATTATTTTGTTCAGGTATGTTTATTTCAGAAAAAGTATTTGATATTTCTGCTTCTAATTCTTTAAAATAATTAGAAGGAACAGAAAACCCATGCTTATTATGAATTTTGTTATTTATATATTCTATGCTATGTTTTAAATCTTCGCTCATTACTATTTATTAAGACTGTGTTTTTCTTAAAAGGTTTAATTATAGTTTTTTATAAATGTTTCTATTTTTTTTACTGCATGAAAATATGATGCTTTTAAAGCTCCAACTGATGTTTCTAAAATATCAGAAATTTCGCTGTATTTTAAATCGTCAAAATATTTCATATTAAAAACCAGTTGTTGTTTTTGAGGTAATGTAGCAATCGCTTTTTGTAAAATTAATTGAATTTCATCACCAGAAAACCAGTCATCACTATTTAAATTGGAAATCATTTGTTGTTTGTAATCAGAA
>CALISK010000140.1 GCA_938041625.1 uncultured Tenacibaculum sp.
TTAGTAGCAAATGCATCTAAATTAGGTTTTACATTTTCAGAAGATTTACTGCATGCAATAAATAACACAAACCCTAGGTTTAAGCTAGAAGTGTTAGAAGTTTTAAAAGAAATTACAGGCGTTCATAAAAATTGGACACCTTTAGTGAAAGGTTGGGATGTACCTACAGGTGAAAGTTTAGTAGATCATTTTATAACGGCTTTCAATTCTTTATTTAAACGAAAATCAACAAAGTTAGCTTGTGGACATAGTATTCCGGAAGGAACTTTTCCTTTAGAACGCTATAATGGATGTCCGTTTTGTGGAACTTCTTTTGAAAAAGGAGAAATTGAACATACGCATCAAGGAAGCAAATTAAAAGTATTAGAGTTATGGACAGAAGTAGCAATAAATCAATTTTATAGTGATTTATTACAATCTAAAACACCATTAGATGCTACTCAAGTAGAAAGTTTAAAAGTATTGTTAAGTACATTTTCATTACCAGAAAATAGTAGTGTTGGTATGAAAGAAACTTTAATGTTAGTAATAGATGTATTAACAGAAGAAGGTAAAGAGTTAGAAGTTCAAAAATTCTTTAAAAACCCAAATGATATTTTAAGATACTTATGGTATAAACATACTGGTTTTTTACAAATTATAGAACCTAAAACAATCATAAATAGAAAAACCAAAAACAATAGTTATGCTTTTCAAAATGTTGATACAAGTGCAATTGTAAAGTTACAAGCTACTTCAGATTTAAAATTAAAGTATTCAAGAAGTGAATGTAAGCGGGTTGCTACTTGGTTAAACGGATTAAATATAGCAGCAGACAAAGCTTGCGAAATGATGCACTCGAAAAGAGGAATGTGGGTTCGTTTTATAAGAGCATTACGTTTGGCAGAATATAGTAAGAAGAAAGGTTTTGAAAACTTAGCTGAATTATTAGATGTGTTTTATAATGAAGCGTATGATGTTTGGCAAGGACAAGTAAATCATTATCGATTGCGTAGTGATGCAGAAAATACCTTTAAATTATTAAAACAACGACCAGGTTTATTTGCACGTTCTTTATTTTCTAATATGCTATGGTTTGGTAGCGATGTTACTTTAAAGCATTTTTCTGAAATTACAGAGAAACTTCCAGCTCGTTTGGTATTTACATTAAGCATGTATGCAAAAACGTATTTCAATAAACATTCGAGTAGAAGTGTAAAACCATTAGGAGGAATCAACAAAAGAATTCCAGCGAATAAATTGTTAGCATTGTATTCAGAGAAGGATTTAGAACAAATGAAATCACGAATTGAAGATGTATGTTTAGATGTAATGTTAGAACGTTTTTCTAAGGAAGAAAATGAAAACAAAACGATCTATATTGAACCAAGCTTATTTAATATGCCAGTAGCTATTGGAGATAGAAGTGAAACGGTACAAGACTTGCCTTCTGCTTTAATGGGAACTAGATTTCCGTTAGAAGGTGATACGGTTCGTTTATTCTTACAATGGGGTGAAGGTTTAGTAGCACAGCATTTAGATATGGATTTAAGTTGTGTTGTTTCTTATGAAAATACTAGCGAGCGTTGTTCATATTCACAATTAACAATTAACGGGTGTAAGCATAGTGGAGATATTCAAAAAATACCACACATGATAGGTACTGCTGAATATATTGATGTGGATGTAAATAAATTGGCGTTGTTAGGTGCTAAATACGTTACATTTACCTGTAATTCATATACAAGTGGTAGTTTATCACCTAATTTAGTAGTGGGTTGGATGGATAGCAAGCACCCGATGAAGATTTCATCTAGAACAGGTGTAGCATACGATCCATCTTGTGTACAACATCAAATAAGAATTACACAGAGTAATTC
This sequence comes from uncultured Tenacibaculum sp., assembly GCA_938041625.1. Lineage (GTDB taxonomy): Bacteria > Bacteroidota > Bacteroidia > Flavobacteriales > Flavobacteriaceae > Polaribacter. Next base: position 1,860 of record CALISK010000140.1, read on the forward strand.
GAAAGGTTTGGTATTTGGAGTTTTAGATATTGAAAATAGAGAAATTGTTTGGCTAGAAATGGCTTTTAATGGTCAGGTAGTTCAAAGTTTAGATTTAAAAGGAGTAGAAGCATTGTTACATAAACTAAATAGCAAATTAAATGTAGGTAGTTTATTAACATTAAAAGCAGGAGCACAAGAATTAATAGTAGTTACTGAAGCTGAAAAAGCAGATGAAGTTTATGATATTAATTGGGCTGCAAATGCTGCAGGGGTAACACAGTTATTCTTAGACTAAAAAAGTCAATTAACAATTATTAGTAATCGATTATCAATTATGTATAAAGTAATATAACTGATAAAAGATTACTAGTAGTTGCTAATAAAAATGGAATGAAAAAAGAAGAACTAACAAAATTATTATTAGAGAGTAAAAAATATTTTTCTAAAGAATGGCTAAATGAATATGAAGCTTTTTTTCAGGAAGAGATTCTTTTAGAATTTTCAGAAAAACTAATTCAATATTATAAAGAAGGAGTACCTAAAAAGTTGCCTTTGCCATTTTTTAATGAAGAAACAACACCTTTGTTAACAGAATCGTTTCAACTTTTTAAAGAAGTATTAAATACATTAGATTCTGGTATTTTTGATATAGAAAGCAGTAAAAAAGAACTAGTAAAAACAATAGAAAATATTGATTTTAAACATCTTTTATTATTGTTAGGGCAACGAATAACTTCTGCAACTATTCAAAATGCAGACGGAATTCCACCATTACAAACAGATTTGTTAGCAGCTAGTTTTCAAGCATATAATTATCAAGTATCAAAGGCGGTACGTGCTTTTGAAAAACATGCAGAAAGAACAACCAATAATTTTTGGGGAATCATTACAGGAAATCCGAAAGAAAAAGAAGAAAAGGTAAAGCATATTTTAACCACAATATTGAAAGACAAAACATGGTGGAATGTTTTTTATCATTACAAACATGAATTAATTTATGAAATTCGAATTCCGTCAGGACATGGAATTCGATGGAAAAAAAGTACTTTAGAGTTTATAGGCTTTGTAGAGCCTTTTTTAGAGTAATTTAGGGATAGTAGTTTAAAAGGAAAAACTGAAACAGCAAATTTCAAGATGCGGGTTCGAATCTCGTCTATTCCACAAATAAAAAGTATAATGAATGAATATAATTTTACTCAGCAAGAGTGGGAACATTGTATTAAAGTTTTAAAAGAGTTAAAAGAAGATCCTTTTAATAATCCAAATAACCTTTTGTTTTCTGGATTGGTAGCTAAAATTTATAAAAAAGCAAAAAAACAAAAAGGAGATAAAGCAGCACAGACAAAAAGACGAGAGGATTTTAATGTTTTACAAGAATCTACCATTTTTGATAAGGCTTTACAAAAGAACACTTTATATTCAGAAGGCGAGAAAGAAACCTTAAAAGAATATAAAATTTTAAATAAGCCTAAGAATTGTTACGCTTGTAATAACTCTTTTAAGGAGGTACATTTTTTTTATAGTAGAATGTGCCCAAAGTGTGCTGAAGAAAATTATGATTCTCGATTTAATTCAGTAAATCTTAAAAATAGAAATGTAATTATAACAGGAGGAAGAGTAAAGATAGGCTATGCTACAGCTTTAAAATTATTAAGAGCAGCAGCCAATGTAATAGTTACAACACGATTTCCTGCATCTGCTTTACAACAATTCAAGGAAGAAAAAGACTATGATTTTTGGAAAAATAATTTGATTATTTATGGATTGGATTTACGTAATTTAACTGCTGTAAAAGAGTTTATATCTTTTTATAAAACAAAATATTCAACACTAGATATTTTAGTTAATAATGCTGCGCAAACTATAAAATATATAGATGCTTATTATTTGCCTTTGGAACAAAAAGAGCAAGAATTACTTTTAAACGTTCCATCAAATTGTATAGCGAATACTACTTCTGTATTACAAGAAACAAACTTATTAGTAAGCTCAAAAGAATATGAGAGTTTTGAAATAAATAGATTTGGACAACCTATAGATTCTAGAGATAAAACAAGTTGGAATTCCACCTTAGAAGAAGTTTCTATGTATGAATTATTAGAGGTAAATTTAATTAATCAAATTTCACCTTATTTTTTAATTAAAGAGTTAACTCCTTTATTAAAAAAAACGAATTTTAAACAACGATTTATTATTAATGTTACTTCTCCAGAAGGACAATTTAGTTACCATAATAAAACCATTTTTCATCCGCATACGAACATGACAAAGGCAGCATTAAATATGATGACACGTACTGCTGGTAAGCAGTTTGCTAAAGAACATGATATTTTTATGTATGCAGTAGATGTAGGATGGGTTTCTACAGGAGCAAAAGAAGTATTAAGAAAAAAACAATTTGAAAGAGGATATATTCCACCGTTAGATTCGGTTGATGGAGCTTCAAGAATTTTTCATCCTATAATAAAAGGAATTAAAGAAACGCCTATATTAGCAGGTACATTGCTTAAAAATTACAAGATAGAGAATTGGTAATATGAAGATAGTAGCTCAATTGGAAGAGTGTATGCCTGTCACGCATTAGGTTATTGGTTCGAATCCAGTCTTCTTTCTTTTTTATATGTTTTTTACATCTTATTTTAAGTGGTTTAAAACTATCTAACAAAGATAAATTAGAATTATAAGAGGTTAAGTTATTGCTTATTTTAACTTTATATCTAAACTAAGTTTGCAGCTTAATATAATCCTATTAAAATCATGAAAAAATTTAGTTTAGTAACAATTCTTTTGTTAGCAATTTTTTTTACCAAAGTGTATGGTCAAGCACCGTTAAAAACAATAAACCCAGATGATGAATTTATCTTAATAGAAGATATGTCAGATGAGTTTAACGCAGGAAGCATCAATTGGTCAGACCGGTGGGAAAAGACCAACAATTTACCAAATATAGCAGCATGGAATTTAACCAATGCAAGCAATGTTTCTGAAGATAATTACTTTAATAGAGGAGCAGCTAGAATAACAGCGAGGTACAATGGTATAGATACAGATGGTACTTCAATTGCTATCAACGGTAAATTTTATAATGCAGGTTGTCTTCAATCGCAAAAATCACTACCACCAAATTTTGAGGGCTATGTTGAAGCTGTAATTAGAGGAGCAGATATAGACAATTCAGATCCACATCCATTCAGTGAAGGTATTGATCGTTCTAGAGGTTTGTGTCCGTCTTTTTGGTTATACAGTAAGTTCTTTGATAATAATCCTGCTGAAGGTGATGTCATTTATACAGAAATAGATATACAAGAACTACAACAGCATGATTTTCATGATAACGTACAAGATGGAGTAGAGGATACAGAATCTAATTTGCATATAGCATTTAAAGACGGTAATAAAAGAAGATGGGTAAGACCAAAGAGAAACCCTGAGGAACAATTAAATAAATATGAACTTGGTTTTGATCCTCGAAAAGACTGGCACACATACGGATGTGAAATTACCAAGGAAGAGCTTAACTTTTTTGTTGATGGTAAAAAAGTAGGAAAAACATTAAAGAATACACATTGGGGTAAATTACCATTACGTGTTATCATGTCTTTAGGAATGAGAGTACCTTTTGTTGATTTTGGGGGTAATGCATTTACCTCTTTTGATCCTCAAGGAACTTATCCTAATAATGACCGTTTGCAAAACTTAGCAGAAAGAGCAAGAAAACAATTAGGCGAGTTACCAGAATCTATGTATGTAGATTATGTTAGAGTGTGGAATAAAAAAAGTAATACTAGTAATCCGCCTAGTAATGACAAGTTTTTTATTGTTAATAGATATACAGGTAACAAACTAAGTCCTTCTAATAACAAGAATAAAACAAACATCAAACAAGTAGCAGCCACTAACGTTAGTAACTTTGTTAAATGGAAAAAAGTAGAGACTAATAATGGATGGTTTTATCTTGAAAATGTAGAAACAGGAAAATCTTTTAGACCAAGAAATGAGGAAAGTAGAGATGGAAATATGATAGAGCAATTTATGTCTAATTCTAATAATACTTGGTCTCAATGGAGAGAGGTTACAGCAAATTCGGGATACGTGTTTTTAGAGAATAGAGCATCAAGAAAATATATAAGACCTAAAACAAATAAAGAAAATACTCCAATAGAATTAAGATCGAGTTCTTTAACTACTAATTGGACACAATGGAAATTGCAGCCTGTTATTTTATCATCAATCTCATCTACTGGAATAGATAATAATGATCTTAAGGTTTTTCCTAATCCATCTTCGAACGGGACAATTAATATTAAATTACAAGAATTAAAAAGTCCATCAAAACTTACTATTACAGATTTAAATGGAAAAGTTTTATATAGTAAGAAAGTTATGAAAAAAGAAACACAACTAATACCTAAATTACAAAGGGGTATTTATATTTTAAAGATAAAAAAAGGGAATAGCATTTTAAATAAAAGAATTATAATTCATTAATTAAAAGTTGAATTATATTTTTTTTAAATAAAAATGACCCAGTTATAAAGTTAAGATAGTTAGGGTTTCACTCCCTAGCTATCTTAGTTAATTTAAGGTATATTTCTTAAGCTATAGCTAACATATATAAAAGTTATCAATTAATACAGAGCCTAATGTATACATTCATTATAAATCAATAAAATATAAATTATCAATGTTATGATTGTATTCTACTAGTAGTAAATAATTTTAAAGAATCCCACCTATTTAACCATGAAGCACTAATTTCATTCATTATCTTCATCAACAACTATAAACTTTTCATTCACTTTTTTAAATTATAAGGCATAGCTAACCCTACCTGTATTCCTCCAATCACCAAATAATCCAGCATCTTACTTCTTCATTTTAATTCTGTACTAAAGTGTGATTTAAAAAAATAAACGAATATAAACTCACAAGCAACTTTTATACACCGAGAATTCCATATATAAAACAATAATTATAAATTAGTTTCGTAAAATGAAATTGGTGTATAATGGATGTTACTTATAAATATAATGAACCTTCTGCCTTTATAAGAAATGAAGATAGAAGTGATCTTTTTTTATCTCATTATAATGAGTCATATAAAGAAAAAGAAGTGCCATGTTTTTTTTGGGGTAAATTAAAAGAACCCTATGTAATTGCACGTAGTTTATTAACATTATCAAAAATTGTAGCAGCTAATTTTATGCCTAACAGTAGCTTATTACGAGATCCTGTAATTACTGCCGGAGGAAATAAACTACGTTTAGAAGGATTTTCTTCTTGTTGTAGTGTTTATGGTAAGGTAACTATTTTACCCAATGCTCTTGATGGTGAATTTTTACAACAAGGTACTACCAATGTAGATTTTAATACAGAAATGATTGCTGCATTAAGCAAAATTAAAAAAGATGAAAAGGTCTTTTTTTCTGTAGGTAAAAAGGAGTTTGTATTGCAAAAAGGGGTTGAAAAAATAATAGAAAAAAAAGTTTCACTTCCGCTTAGATGGATTAAAGGAATGGCAACAGTACAATTACTGGGGGCCAGTATGAAAGAGGTAGCAGTATTAGATAAATTACAAATACAGTTATTATTTAGAGCCATACCAAAAGGAGATGTTAAAGAGGATTATTATGTAAGTTTTAGAGGTAAAAGACCATTTTTATCTCCTATAAAATCGAATAATAGTATCTGTATTGGTGGCATTCATCGTTTACGATTGATAGAAAATATATTGCCATTAGCTAAAAAGCTGGTTATTTATACTCCTGAATCTGAAAATGGAACCGCTTTTCAATTTGAATTTTCTAATGTACATTTTACAATCATGCTTTCTAGAAGTTTTTGGAGAGGCTTTTCTGGAGAAGGAAATACTTTAGAGAATTTAATTGAAGAAATTCCTAAAGAATGGATTCAAAAATTAGATACTTATGCACAAATAAATGAAGAGTTTACTCCAGAAACCCCTTTGCTAAAAACACTTTCTGCTATTAGTTTTAAAAATATAGCTACACGACTTTCAGCAATGGGGTTATTAGGGTATGATTTGGCAGAAAAAAAATATTATTATAGAAAGTTACCTTTTAAACTAAGTAATATAGAACGCTTGAACCCGAGATATAAAAACGCGTTACAATTGATTAAAAAAGGATATTGTAAATGGATTTCTAATTCTGAAGAGAAAATAGAAATGAGTGTAAAAGGAAGTAATGTGTATCATAGTGTTGTAATTACTTCTAAAGAAGCGCGTTGCACATGTACATGGTATGCAACGAATCAAAATAAACGAGGTGATTGCAAACACATATTAGCAACTAAAATAATAAAAAATAATACAGAAAAGGAAGTAGCACAATTATTAAAAGAGTTTGAATTATGAATACTATTTGTAAAGAATTTAACGAGAGAATACAAAAAGAAGCAGTTATAGGTACTTGCAAATGGATAAAAGATGAAAAGTATGAATGGGCCGATAGAGATGTGTTAAAAAATTATATTACTACAATTTCTACCTCAAATTTTACGCGTAAACAAAACTTAATACTTCGTTTTGTAACCATGAGTCATATGAGCGTTACAAGTATTAATGCGCTAGAAATAGACTTGTCCTTATTAGATGAAGAAGATGTTACTGAATTGATTATTTATTACGGATTAGAAAAACCAACACAAAAATACAAAGAGATAAAAGACGAAATAGCAGCACCTACAAGCTATTTAACCAGAATACCATATAAAGTAATCTATGAGTTATATAAAAGAAGAAAAGTACCTTTAGATCGTCAAATTTTTGCCGCTTGTTTAGTAAGGTTTAATGTATGGCATGCTACCGGATATTCTAAAAATTTAGAAGATACAGCAAAAGAGAAATTCTCCACTTTTTTTCCTCAAGACGATTTTACATTAGATATTTTAATGGCTGTTTTTGAAATGGAATTGGGCGTAGACGGTGCTTTCTATATGGAGCGTGAGTTTAATATTGGAGCTATGATTATAGAGTTAGTAAATACTAACTGTATTTCTAGAGGGGTTATTCAACAAAAATTGTTTGATGCATTTAATAATCCAACATTAAAACAAACAACACATGGTTGGGCTAAAAATATTTATAGAGATCTCAACTTTACTGTTGAAGAAAACATTGCTTGTCAAGATCAATTAATTCAATTGTTGTATAACGATCGAAATTTACTAGTAAATTTTGGATTACAGCAGTTAAAGAAACTAACAAATACTTTTTTATTCAATTGGAGCCTCTTTATAAATTCTTTAGATGGCATTGTATATAGAGAAAAGCTAACTGGCGGATTAAAAACTGCTTTAGGGATGTTATATAAAGGAATTAAAAAGAACAACAATTTAATTAAACCTGCATGTATACAATTAGCACCTATTTTTTTACAAGAAGATAATACACTGCAAATAGCAGCAAAAAAATGTTTTGAACTTTTAAAAGAAAATAATGAAGAAGTTAATGAAGCATTAGTTCCGTTTATAGATACCATGCATACGGAAGTAAAATCGTCTTTAAGTCATTTATTAGGTGAAAGTTTTAACACATTTTCAACTTCTTACACACCTTATAAAGAGGTGAAATATATTCAGAAACCTTGTGTAGATGAAAATAAGATAGTTTACATAACTAACGAAGATGATTTTATTTTTCTAGTGTCTAAAGTATTAAAAAGTAACGATGCCTTAGATTATGAATTGTTTTTAGAAGGATTATTAAGATACTATTCTTTAAAAGAAACGCATCTTAAAAAATTAAAACCAGCTTTAAAGCAAGCTAAAAAAATAGCAGAAGAACAATATTTAGAAATTACAGCTCGGGTAGGAGTGCACCATATAGTGGTAGCTAAATTAATTTGCATGTGGCTTTCTTCTGAACCTTATACGGTTGAAATGGAAATTGAAAGCTGGAAAGAGTTAGCTAAAGAGGAAGA